>CAMUPJ010000062.1 GCA_947090725.1 uncultured Clostridia bacterium | reverse complement strand
ACCGTATGGTCGAGTTGGGCGCAATCGCCGGCTGGATCCACGATATCGGCAATGCCGTCAACCGCAAGCATCACGGTCTTACCGGCGCCACGCTTGCCTACGATGCGCTCAGTCGTATGCACATGGATATCGAAGAAATTACGACCATTATCGGTGCGATCGGCAACCATGAGGAAGAGAACGGTTTGCCTGTCAACCCGGTGTCCGCGGCGCTGATTATCGCCGATAAATCGGATGCGCACCGTAGCCGTGTGCGCAAAAACACGTACGACGTCAACGATATTCACGATCGGGTGAATATGGCGATCAAAAAGAATTTTTTGGTGGTGGACAAGGAAAACCGCAAAATCCGTCTTGTGATTTTCATGGACAATATTTCCTCTACCATGGAATATATGCAAATTTATTTGTCCCGCATTTTGCTTTGCGAAAAAGCCGCCGAATTTTTGGGATGCGTGTTTGAACTCGTGATCAACGGCGCGGTCATCAACCGCCAGAAGAAAATCGAATCCGCCGAACCGCTTTCCGCCGGCGAAAAGGAAGTCAGCGAGGAAGGATAGGGGAAATATGCGCGACGGCGCGAATTAACGCGAATAAAAGAATCCTGCGAAGAATACAGTATGGTATGCGCAGGATTTTTTCGATTGCCATGTTGATCGTGGGTACTATGATCGGCGCCGGATTCTGTTCGGGGCGGGAAATCGTTTCCTTTTTCGGGAGCGGCATTTCCATTGCGGTTGCACCGATGTGCGGACTGTGCATTTTTGCTTTATGCGTTCTGTTTCTTACGATCGGGTCGCGTATCGGCGCCCGCAGTTTCGAAAAAGTGAATGCGGAATTACTCGGCAAGTATCATTTCGTTGCCGACGGTTTTTTGCTGGTCAACAATCTTATCGTGCTTTCCGCAATGATAGCCGGATGCAACAGTTTGCTTGCTCCCGTTGTGCCGTGGCCTGTCGTGGGGCCTTTGGCGGCCGTGGTCTGCGCGTTGATCGCCGCCCGCGGATCGCGCGGCATGCTGGATTGCAATTCTTTGGTGGTGCCGTTTATTATCGTGGTGTTGGCGGCGGTATGTATCAGCGGTCTCGGTACGGGGGAGATAGCCGCCTCTTTGGGGATGTTCCGCTTTTCGAGTCTGCCGGCTTGCATTGTGTACGTGAGTATGAATATGATGCTTGCCTCTACCGTACTTACCACGCTCGGCCCGCTTACGCGAAAGCAGATCGTGGGTGGCAGTTTGCTTGCTTCGCTTTTCATTACCGCATTATTGGCACTGCTGATTACCTCGCTCAACTGCACGGGAAAGTATGAGGCCGAAATGCCCATTCTGGAAATTTCCGCGGGCGCGGGAAAGTGGCTGTACGTTGTGTTGAGCATTGTAACGGGCATCAGTATTTTCACTACCATGCTTACGGCGGTAGGCGGCTTATGCAATTATCTGGAAGGGAAATTCGGCGGTAAAGTTTTCGATTCGGCGCTCGTTGTAATTGCCGGCGTAATCTTTTCGTTTCTCGGATTTACGCGTGTTGTTTCGCTCTTTTATCCGCTTGTCGGTCTGTTCGGTATCTTATACATTCTCACGTGCATTCGCTATGTGCGGCGTAAGTGTCCGAAAAAGCGACGGCTACGCAAAAAGACGGCGCCGCAGGGCACCGCCTTCTGAGAAGTTTTGCTTTATCTGGTGCGTTTTAAGTGTCGTTCGACAGCGGCTACCGAAAGGTACATAAGTGCCGCCAACAGGCAGAGAATAAGCGTGCTGGTCATTACAAGATCGAGCTTGAAGACTTGCCCGCCGTAGATGATGAGATATCCGAGTCCCGCGCTGGAGACCAGGTATTCTCCCATAATTACGCCTACCCAGGAAAGACCTACGTTGATTTTGAGTACCGATATGAGATTGGGAAGCGAAGAAGGAAGAATAAGTTTCCACAGAATTTGAAACTTGTTGGCGCCCATAGAGCGCATGAGTAAAATCTTGTCTTCGTCACATTCGAGAAATCCGGCCAGTACGCTCATGATGGTGACGATAATGCAGATGAGCACCGTCATCATGATAATGGCCTGGTATCCGGCGCCCATCCAGATGATAATGACGGGGCCGAGCGCGATTTTCGGCAGGGAATTCAGCACTACGATATACGGTTCGAGCACGCGTCGCAATGTTTTCGACCACCATAGGAGTACGGCGATGGCTGTACCGAGTACGGTTGCGATGACGAAGCCGCAGATACATTCCAGCAATGTAATGCCCACATGCCGAAACAGGTCTTGCCGTACCAAGAGTTTCAGTGTCTTGATCATACGGGAAGGGCAACTGGTAACGAACGAGTCTATGACTTCCGTTTGTGCCAAGAGTTCCCACAGTCCGAAGAAGATCACGAGTACGGCAATCTGAATCGCAAGGATTTTGATCTTTTGATTCCGTTTATCGAGAAGGTATTTCTCTCGTAAGGTCAGTGTTTTTTTCATGTGCTTACGTCCTTATAGATCACGTCGAACCACCGTGAGAACGACTCGTGTTCCCTGCGTCGCAGCGGCGTGCCTTCGATTTGCGGCGTATATACCGACTTGACGGTAGCGGGACGTGCGGAGAGCACGATGATTCGGTCGGCCAGACTGATGGCTTCGGAAATGTCGTGCGTGACAAGCAGCGCCGTTTTTTTCTCCGACTTTATGATATTGTGCACGTCGTCGCATACCGAAAGCCGCGTCTGGTAGTCAAGTGCCGAAAAGGGTTCGTCGAGCAGAAGAATTTTGGGACGGTAGGCGAGCGTCCGAATAAGCGCCGCCCGTTGGCGCATACCGCCCGAGAGTTGCCGAGGGTATGCTTTTTTGAAGTCGCCCAAACCGTATTTGTCGATGAGCGCCGTGGTGTATTCTATTGTTTCGGGCGTTTTCTTTTTTTGCAGTTCCAGCCCCAGAAGCGCATTGGAAAGAATGGTGCGCCAAGCGAAGAGGTGATCGCGTTGCAGCATATATCCGATATCGCCCACAGGTTTGTCGATGACTTTGCCGTCGAGATAAATCGTGCCGGCCGTCGGTTTCATCAGTCCCGATATCAGCGTGAGGATCGTGGTTTTTCCGCACCCGCTCGGACCGATAATCGCTACGAATTCGCCCTCGTCTATCGTCAGATTCACGTCTCTGAGCGCTTCGGTTTCCGCCTCGTCGGTCTGATAGCGCAACGATACGTTTTCAATCTTCAGTATTTCCATAGCGGGTCTCCTTTGTTTTTACAAGAGCTCCGCGGCAACGACGTTGGCGATGCTGTTGTCTACGGCGGTCGCATAATCCGCCCGTGCGCTCAGTTCTCCCGCGTTTTCCATGATGTCTTGCAAGAGTATGAAAGATTCCTCTTTCATGACGGGGGAATGGCACCAAGCGTCGATGTCGCGGTAGTTTTCCAGCGCCGCCGCAATGGAAGCAACCGAAGTGCCGGCAAACGACGACTCGAGGACTTTGGCTACCGTTTCGGCATCGTTTTCCTGGATGAAGTTATAGCCGCGTACGATGGCGCGCAGGAAGTCTGTCACCGTATCTTTGTTTTTCTCGATATAGCTTTTCTTGGCGGAAAAAGCGGTATAGGGTACGTATCCGCTGGCTTCGCCTACGCTTGCCACGATATATCCTTTGCCGGCGGCCACGAATTCGGATGCGGTCGGCTCGAACATGGTTGTGTAGTCGCACGAGTTGCTGCCCTCGAAAGCGCCCACCATCACGTCGAACTGAACGGTTGTGTCGAAATTACCGCCCGACGTGTCCACGCCCGCTTGGTTCATGACGTACTGAAGCGTCATGGCAGGCATGCCGCCCTTGCGTCCGGCAAGAATATGTTTGCCCGCCGTATCCGACCACTCAAAATCGGGTTCGGGATTTTTGGCTACGAGAAAAGATCCGTCGCGTTGCGTGAGCTGTCCGAAAATAACGGGGTAATCTTTTTGTCCTTCCACATGGCAGTATACCGTAGCTTCCGGTCCCATCAGTCCGATATCTACCGAATGAGAAGCGATTGCCGTCATTACGTTGTTCGCTCCGTTTCCGTTACTGAGTTTGACTTCGATGCCGTAGTCGCCGAAGTATCCGTTGCCTATGGCAACATACAACGGCGCATAGAAGATGCTATGCGTCACTTCGCTCAGTCGTATGACTTTCTTTCCGTCGTCGTTTTTGCTGCAACCGAGTATCGGTAAGCACATCAGCAGTCCGCCCAATACCGTTGCGATCGTTCTTCTCAGTTTCATCCTATTATTTGTCTCCTTGTTTTTTATGCCGCGATTTCTCCGTGCGGAAAGATCGTCGGCTTGATGTGTAAATGCCTGCGCGGCAAGCATTTATATCCCATACTATGCGGAAAAAGACAAAAGCGTGTAATGAGAAGAATACATATACACGCCGCCGATTGCATGGGCATACGGGATTTCGGCACAAGATGCGGATGCCCTCGGCGCGGATTGGCCGACAATATTTGCTTGCTTTTGCGGTGCGGTTGTGCTATACTTCTAAATAAATAAACCGTGGAGCAATCCAAAGCATGAACAAGACGTACGAACCCAAAACTTTCGAAGAAAAAATCTACAGGAACTGGGAAGAGAAGAAGTATTTTTCCGCGAAGCCGAACAAGAACAAAAAGCCGTTTACCATTGTAATACCACCCCCGAACATTACGGGGCAATTGCATATCGGGCATGCGCTCGACGATACGATACAGGACGCGATTATCCGCTATAAGCGTATGCGCGGCTACGAAGCGCTTTGGTTGCCCGGAACCGATCATGCCGCATTGGCGACGGAAGTCAAAATCGTAGAGGCCATGGCGCAGGAAGGGTTGCGTAAAGAGACTCTCGGGCGCGAAGGCTTCCTGGAGCGTGCGTACGCTTGGAAGGACAAATACGGCGGGCGCATTATAGAGCAGTTCAAGAAGATGGGTTTTTCCTGCGATTGGGATCGGCTTGCTTTTACCATGGACGAGCGTTGCAGTCGTGCCGTGCGCGAAGTGTTTGTCAACTTGTACGATAAAGGTCTCGTGTATCGGGGCAACCGCATGATCAATTGGTGTCCTTGCTGTAAAACCGCGCTCTCCGACGTGGAGGTGGAGTATGCGGCGGCGCATTCGCATTTGTGGCACATTAAGTATAGGATAGATGGGGAAGACGGCTATGTGACGGTAGCGACGACCCGCCCCGAAACGCTTTTGGGCGACGCGGCGGTAGCGGTGAACCCGAATGACAAACGGTATAAGCATATCGTAGGCAAACAGCTTTTGTTGCCTTTGACAAATCGGAAAATTCCCGTCATTGCCGACAGCTATGTGGAAAGCGATTTCGGAACGGGTGCGGTAAAAATCACGCCGGCGCACGATCCCAACGACTTCGAGGTGGGGAAGCGGCACAATCTGCCCGTAATCTGCGTGATGCGGGAAGACGGCACGATGGCGGAGAATGCCGGCGCGTATGCGGGACTCGACCGTTTTGCCGCGCGCGAACGCATGATTGCCGACTTGCAAGCGCAGGGGCTTTTGGCGAAAACCGAAGAACACGAAAACAACGTGGGGCATTGTCAACGTTGCCATACCGTGATCGAACCAATGGTGTCCGATCAGTGGTTTGTGAAAATGCAACCGCTTGCCGAGCCTGCCATCCGAGTGGCCAAAGACAAAACGGTGGAGTTTATTCCCGAACGGTTCAAGAAGATATATCTGCATTGGATGGAAAATATCCGCGACTGGTGTATTTCCCGTCAGCTTTGGTGGGGACACAGAATCCCCGCATTCTACTGCGACAAATGCGGCAAGATGACGGTCAGCAAAACCGACGTTACCGCTTGCCCGCACTGCGGCGGCAGTGTGCATCAAGACGAGGACGTGTTGGATACTTGGTTCAGTTCGGCACTGTGGCCGTTTGCTACGCTGGGATATCCCGATAAAACAGAAGACCTCGCATATTTCTATCCCACCGATGTGCTTGTTACCGCGTATGATATCATCTTCTTCTGGGTGGCGCGCATGATTTTCTCGGGATTGGAGCATATGCGGGAAATCCCGTTTCATAAGGTGCTGATTCACGGTCTTGTGCGCGATGCGCAAGGGCGCAAGATGAGCAAGTCGCTCGGGAACGGCGTCGATCCGCTGGAGATCATCGAAAGTCACGGCACCGATCCGCTCCGGATGTCGTTGGTGAGCGGCGTGGCGGCCGGCGGGGATATTCGTTTCTCTACCGAAAAACTCGAAGGGTACCGCAACTTTATGAACAAGTTGTGGAACGCCGCGCGGTTTGTCGTACTCAATCTTGAGAATGCCGACGTGTTGCCTTTGGAGAAAGTAAAACTTACTTTGGCCGATAAGTGGATGCTGACGCGCCTCGACGACGCCATCAAGCAGTCGGTCAAATATATGGATAAGTTTGAGGTGGGATTGTGCGCCGCGGCTCTTTACGACTTTGTGTGGAGCGATTTCTGCGACTGGTATATCGAGCTGAGTAAAACGCGTCTGTACAGCACCGACCGCGCGGAACGTTCGCATACCGTCAGCGTATTGGTGTATGTACTCCGCAATATTCTTAAACTGCTGCATCCCGTTATTCCGTTTGTTACCGAAGAGATATACGGCAATTTGCCGCTGAATGACGCCGAAAGCATTATGATCGACGCGTATCCCCTCAAGGCGCCGCGGTATCCCGCCGCCAAAAAGCAGACGGAGAATCTCAAAGACGTAATTACCCGCATCCGTGCGTTGCGTGCCGATATGAAAGTGCCGGCGAACAAGAGAACCGCATTGTATCTGGTGCCTACCGAAGGCAACGAGAAGCTTGCCAAAGACGGCGCGGGGTATATCGAAAAATTGGCATACGGCAACAGCATCCGGTACGGAAAGCCGTCGGGTAAATGCGCTACGGTAACCACGCCTTGGATGGAAGTATATATTCCCATGGAAGAGTTGGTCGATCCGTCGGCGGAACTCGACCGTCTCTCGAAAGAACTCGTTACGGTGCAAGCGGAATTGGCGCGTGCCGAGGGGAAACTCGGCAATCCCGGCTTTACCGCCAAAGCACCTCCCAAGCTCATAGAGGAAGAAAAAGCGAAAGTGGAGAAGTATACGGCTCTGAAAGAAAAACTTACTGCGGCCATAGAAGAATGGAAGCAGTTGTAATCGGTAAAAATATACGAAAAAATCGCTCCGGGTGCTCGGGGCGATTTTTTGGGTGTGTTGCATTTGTGCCGAAGGGATCGGTTATCTTTTGCCCGATTCTTCGGGATGCGCTTTGCGCTCTTTGTAATCCATGAGCGCTTTGGCGAGTTGGTCGGGGCAAGACGTCTGGTCGCGACAGATAATGCCGCTCAGTTTTTCGATGAGTACGTCGATATTCTGTCCGATGGCAAGCTTTTTGATGCCTTGCAAATTGCCGCTGCAACCGTTGATGAATTTCACGTCGGTCAGAATATTGTTGTCGTCTACGTCGAAGATGATTTGCCGACAACATGTTTTTTGCGTTCTGTAAGATTCCATAAAAACCTCCTGCGGTTCGCTTTTTTATCGGGTGATTTCTCAATCAATGAGCTGTTCGTGCAGGGAATAGAACACCTGCGCGGCTTTTTCTTCCCATTTGTTGTACACAAGTTTTGCGATATGACGATTGGATACGTTCAGCTTGATTTCCAGCATGGTTTGTGCCGGATCCATGATTTTGAGCTGTACCGTATAACTGCCGTCCGCATTTTTGTAATAGTTGCGAAAGTATTCTTGCTTCCGGCGGAAACTCATGCGGTTTTCTTTGATGTAATCGGTGATTTCCGCGCGGAGCGAAGAGGGGATGCGGGTGTAGAAATGACTTAAGCACATTCTGCCGTCGGGAGTGATGCTGAAGTATACTTTGTTTTCATGCACCGATTGATAGATAAATCCCGTTTCGAGAAGCTGCGCAATCGTCTCCTTGCATTCCATCCAAGGAATCCATGTGTTGCTCGAAGAGCATATGTTAAGAACTGTATCTTCCATAATCGGAAAATCCATTTTGTCGAAAACGAACAACATGATTAACTTGTTGATGGTCGTGTTTCCCGACAGTTCCATATCCGTTCCTTTTGCTGTACAGACAAAAATACCGCTTTGTCAAACATGCGGTTTATACAGTATAACACAATCGGCGGAAAAAGACAACCGCTTTTTCTACAAATTCTTTCTTTTTTTTAGCTTGCGGCTTTTCCGCTTTTTTCCAAAAGTCGCAGTCGGAAAATATTTGCTACCGTGGGGGCGCTTATGCTATACTGTTTTCATGACGACAAAACGGCTTGTGCGAATCAGTTATTTTACCATGCTTACCATTATCGGTGGTTTGATCAGTATAGAAGTGCCCTTTGCGCCTACCGTAAAAATTACGCTTCAGACCTTGTTCGTTGCGGCTTCGGGGCTTGTGCTCGGCGGCAAAGACGGGGCGTTTGCGCAAATTGCGTATGTGGTGATGGGGCTTGTCGGAATTCCGATTTTTTCGCGCGGCGGCGGGCCTATGTATGTTTTGCAACCGTCGTTCGGCTACATTCTGAGTTTTCCGTTGCAGGCATTTCTGACCGGCTATTTAGTGAAAAAGCAAAAGACGCTGCGTTCATTCAAATTGTTTTTGTGTGCGTCGGCGGGCGTGCTTGTGAGCTATGCGGTGGGCATTACGTATCAGGTGCTGATTTTGATTCTGTACACGCACAGTACTGTTGCCGCCGCGTTTGCCACCGTGCCGAGCGTTCTGTTGATGCTCGTTAAGGACATCGTGTTGGTATATCTGTTGTGCTTATTGTATCCGCGTATCATGAGTCTTATCGGTAAAGCAAACGAAACGGCTAAAAAGATTACTGCGGAAGAGACGCCCGGCGTGCCGCCTTCCCAGCCGAAGGAAGGAGAAGAGGACCCCGAAGCCGATCCCAAAGAACCGCAGAATCCGGTTCCCGCACCGCCGAAAAATCCGATCCCCGAGCCGGCGGGGATGCAAAAATAGCTGTAATAAAAAAAGATTCGTTTAGCGCGAATCTTTTTTTGATTACAGATTATCGGAAGTTTATGCTTTGCCGTTGCATCCGAGCACGTTCACAAGTTTGTGCTTTACGCACTGTTTGACCATTTCGCGTGCGGCGCCGAGGTATTGGCGCGGATCGAAGTGGGCGGGATTCTCAAACATGTGTTTGCGGATTGCCGCCGTGCAAGCCATGCGAAGGTCGGAATCGATATTGATTTTGCAGACGGCCATACTCGCTGCTTTGCGAAGCATTTCTTCGGGTACCCCTTTGGCGCCCGGCATGGAACCGCCGTACTGCTGAATGATTTGTACGTATTCGGGCAATACGCTGCTGGCGCCGTGCAGTACGATAGGGAATTGCGGAAGGCGCTTGGCTACTTCTTCCAGGATATCGAAGCGGAGTTTGGCTTCTCCCTTGAATTTGAATGCGCCGTGGCTGGTGCCGATGGCGATGGCAAGGCTGTCCACTCCCGTTTTGGAAACGAATTCTTCCACTTGATCGGGATCGGTATAGCAGGCGTTGGCATCGGATACGTTTACGTCGTCTTCGATACCGGCAAGACGCCCGAGTTCCGCTTCCACAACTACACCGTGATCATGGGCGTATTTTACGACTTGCGACGTGATCTTAATATTTTCGGCGAACGGGTGATGACTTGCGTCGATCATTACGGAGGTAAATCCGTCTTCGATCGCCGAAACACATAACTCGTACGTGTCACCGTGATCCAAGTGCAAGCAAATGGGAAGTCCCGAATCCTCTACGGCCGCATCTACAAGTCTTTTGAGATAGCGGGGATTGGCGTATTTGCGTGCCCCCGAGCTGACTTGCAAAATGAGCGGAGCGTTTTCTTCTTTCCCCGCTTCCACAATGCCTTGGATCATCTCCATGTTGTTCACGTTAAAAGCGCCGATTGCATAACCGCCTTCATACGCTTTACGGAACATTTCCTTCGTCGTAACTAATGGCATATAATACCTCCGGATTTTTTAATACGCCACAATTATACTATATATTGCGGATTTTGACCAGCAAATTACA
>CAMUPJ010000061.1 GCA_947090725.1 uncultured Clostridia bacterium | reverse complement strand
GTCGATCCTTTGGTATGCGGCGGACTTTATTTGGCGAAAGGCGGTCAAGCGTGTCGTCAGACGCCGTCATTTGCCTGCATATGCCTCAAAATATCTGGATGCGGAAAAGAATGCTACCACCGTCCTTTTGCCGTGCTTTGCGGCTAATTCAACGGATATAGAGAGCGCTTTCCGACAAGCCGAAACCTTGACGGCGGCAAATCCCGAACCGTTATTTTCTTTTTGTATATTGTTCGATTATCCCAAAAGCATGGCGCAGGATGCGGCGGGCGATGAAGAATTGAGCCGAAAGATCCGTGCGGAGTACGAACGCAATCCCGCGAAAAATCTGAGTATACTCGTGCGTAAACGAAAGCGGATTGCGGGCGACGAAGCGTATCAGGGTTATGAGAAAAAGCGTGGCGCCATTTTGGATTTCAACCGCTATCTGCGCACAGGCGAAGGCGAATTTCTGTTGAGACTCGGGACGGTGAACCGTTCGTCGAAATATGTGATTACTTTGGACTCCGATACGTTGACCAACGATTGTGCGGCTTTGGTTTGCACAAAAGCACATCCGTATTGCGTGGCGCCGATTTTGGCGTTGCAATGTAAACCCGCGCGCAAAACGTCGGTGTATGCCAAACTGTATGCGGGAGAAACGGGGCCGGGAAGATATCGCCGCAGTAGCGAAAATCTCGTGCACGATCTTTTCGGCATGGGCAACTACACGGGAAAGGGAATATATGACGTAGCGGCTTTCGATGAAAAGTTAGACGGATTTTTTCCCGACAACCGTATTTTAAGTCACGATTACATCGAGGGTGCAGTAGCCGGATGTATGGAAAGTTCGGCAAGTGCGTGCGAGGATTTTCCGCAGACGTTTGCGGGAGACTTTGCCCGCACACAGCGATGGTTACGCGGGGATTGGCAATTGCTTCCGTATCTCGGTCGGCATGTCCGCAATCGGGAAGGACAGAAGATACGCAATCCTATTGCGCCCGTTTCCGCTTTTTCCGTTTTCGGGAATCTTCTGCTGTCCTCGGTGCCTATTGCGCAAATCCTTTTACTGATCCTGAATTTGTGCTTCGGGTTGTCGGTCACGGGAATCGTATTGGCATTTTTGCCGCAAATTCTGCGCATGATATGGTCTTTGACCGCATTGTGGCGTGCGCCGCGGCAAATGCTTCTCGAGTGGGTGCGCTGTATTTTCGAGCTGTCCGTGTTGCCCACGGTCGCATTTTACAAATTGTGCGCCGTAATCGTTACGTTGTGTCGTCTCATAACCCGTCGCAATCTGTTGCAGTGGAGTGTTTCGGCGCATACAAGCGGGAATGTCGTGTTTTTGCCCAATATCATTGCGGGCGCCGTATTTGCGGCGACTGCCGCCGTATTCCGTTTACATTTCTTTTTCTATCCCGTTTCCGCATTGTTTTTTGTCGGGGTATTTTTGCCTGTTCTTTTCAGTCGTACCCCTGCGGTAAAAGAGCACTCCGCCGCATATTTGTCGGTATTGGCGGACACGGCAAAGCAGACCTTTTCGTATTTTTGTGCGGGACAGGAATTATATGCGCTTCCCTGCGACTGTTACCAGGCCGATAATGCAAAGGGGTGGTGCGCGCGCACGTCTCCCACCAATATTGGCATGGCGCTTGTGGCCTATGCATCGGCATACGAAATGGGGCTTACGGATAAAGAACAATTGCTAAAGTACACCGAGCGTATCATTTCCGCCGTAGAGAAGTGTGAAAAGTATCGGGGCAATCTGTATAACTGGTACGACTGCGCTACCTTGGACGTATTGCCCAAGCGGTTTGTTTCTACCGTGGACAGCGGGAATTTCGTGGCGGCGTTGAGTCTGATGTCCACCTATACGGAAGGGACGTTGCGTGAGCGGATCGACGCGCTTATCGAAAATACCGATTTGGGAATGCTGTATGATTCCGAGCGGAACTTATTGTATATCGGATACGATGCGGAAAATCGGGAATACACACCCAACCATTATGATTTGCTGGGGAGTGAAAGTTCGCTCACGTATCTTGCGGCTTGCGCTTACGGAAAAATCCCTAAAGAAGCGTTTTATTCTTTGGATCGCAAGGCGGTGCGGTGCGGTCGGAATATTACCGTCTACAGTTGGACGGGCGGCATGTTCGAATACCTGATGACGCGTCTGTTTGTGGCGCCGCAAGACGGTACGCTGCCTGCGCAGGCAATGAAAGGTGCGGTGCGTGCCCATATACGGTATGCGCGCCGCAATAAGAGCGGTGTGTGGGGAATCTCGGAGTGTCGATACAATGCTTTCGATGACGGCGGCGGCAATTTGTACCGGGCATTCGGCGTTCCGGATATTGCGTATTCGAATGTGCCTGCGCATCCGCCGTATGCTCCGTATGCGGTGTTTCTCGCTTTGCCGTATTGTACGGAGAAGGAGTTTTTGCGCGGCGTTCACCGCTTTACCGAAGCGGGGACGTTCGGCGAATACGGATATTGCGAAGCGTTGGATGGGAATACGCCGGTACGTAGCTTTATGACTCACCACCAGGGTATGATTTTGGCGGCTTGCGCCAATGCGGAAAAATCCGACTGTCTGGTTCGCCGCTTATCCGCTTTGCCGCAGTGGCGGTCCGCGCAACTTTTGTGCGGAGAAGAAAAGATCGACGGAGCGCGCTCCAAACAGCAATATGACGTGAGCGCCAAAGCAAAGCCGATGGAAGATGCGGGCGTTTATCTGTGCAAATGCGCCCGTCTTACGATGATAGCCACAAGCAGAGATACCCGATTGCGGTATGCCGACAAATGCGTATTGCAAGGATTGCGCATCACGGCAGAGAGCGATACAAACGAGGATTTGTTACAAGGAAACTTTTACGGCGGCGCGCAAGCGGTATGGAGCAGGCGGGAAGACAAATTTGTGTCACAAGCTTCGCTTGTCGTATTGCCGTCTCCGCTGTCGGTGGCCGTAACGGTTCGGTATCGCAATTTGTCGTCCTCTGCCGCACAAGTGCGTTTTACTTCCTATGCGGAACCGATTTTGACGCGTGCGGAAGATTATGAAGCGCATCCTGCCTATTCGCGCATGTTTATAGAAACCGGAAAAGGGGAAGATGAACGCTGTGTGTGGGCACGCCGCCGCGGTGAGGGCATTACGGTTTCGCATTGTATCGGGTATAACGGCGTTGTGACATACACCGACGATAAGTGTCGTTATTTCGGGCGTGGCCGCGGACATGAAGACGGGCAAAACCTCAATCCATGCCTTTCCGGGGCATTTACCGTTGTATTACAGGCGGGGGAAACATGTGCTTTTACCTGCTATTTTCTGCTTGCGGAAACGACGGATAAAGCAGAACAGGCAGTGCGTTTGGCGCTTTCTCCCGATTGTGTGCAGCGCGGCCGGGGCGCCGCGCATCAGTTGGCGGCAGCCGTTCCGACGGCCGTACGCACTGCGGCGCGCAAATTGCTCGATCGGGAATATGATGCCGTTGCTTTGGACGGGATTCCTTTGGATAAACCGACAATCGCCTGTCCCGTACCGATGATCGATACGGCGCAATTGCGCAAATTGCTTCGGCAATATCGACTACTGTATGAAATGGGATTCGATTTTCATTTGGTGCTCTTTTGTCGCAAGCGTCGCAACGAGTATCCGGCATGTTATTATGAGGCGGAAAAGGAGACGGAACTTTCGGGGATCCGTTCTGTGGCGGGCGGCGCCGTGGTGACGGTATACGGTTGCAACGACGAGGAGACGTACGAGCGACTGAAAAGACATTCGACCCGGCAAGTATCTTCCCGCCGCGTAATGTTATGCGACGGCTGCTTGGTACCGTATTCGGACGCGATCGCCCGGCAGAATTGTGTGGCGGGAAAGAAATCCGAATCGGAAGAATTGCCTACGAAGCTTCCCATTGTAAAGGAATTGGGGATCGGGGGTTTCACCGCGGAAGATGCTTATGCAATCGATCTTACGCAAACCGATACGCCGGCGCCCTGGTGCAATATTCTTTCCGACGGGAACATCGGTACGGTAATGACCGAAAGCGGCGGCGGCTTTACGTTCGGCGGGAACTCGCGGCAACAAAAACTTACCGAATGGCATAACGATCCCGTGGCGGAAGAGGTATCGGAGATGGTGGCCGTTTGCCGCGGCGCGGCGGCTTGGAGTATTGCCAAGCGTCCATTGCCGGCGCCTCGTGCGTGCTACACCGTTACGCATGCGCGCGGATACAGTGTGTACCGTTGCGATTGTGACGGTATAGACGCGCAAACGACCGCTTTTATTTCCCGCATCGACAGTCGAAAAATATATCGGGTGGAAATTCATAATCATACCGAGGCACCCGCATCGCTCGGTATTCTGTGTGCCGTACGACCCGTATTGGGAGATTTTCGCCGCAATACGTTGCCGTCTATGCAAGTAGATGCGACGGAGGCGGGGTTGCATATGCGTTGCGGGTTTACGGCGAATGAGGCCTATCTGCACTGTGACCGCCGTGTAACGCCGATCGGCGCGGATATTGCGGACGGCGGGCTTGTGATGTACGATACGCTCACCAAGTCGGAAAGGTTTTGGGGAATTATTACGCCGCTGACTTTGTCGGGAGGAGAAACGCAGACAGTGTATTTTTCTCTTTCGGAAGAGTGTCCCGACTCGTTTGACGATTTGCCGTCGGCCGAAGCGCAGGCAGTGGCTTTTTACGATGCCCTGAGTCGTGTTACGTTTGACGGAGAATACGGTTATCTTACCAAGTGGTTGCCGTATCAGGTGTACAACAGTCGGTTTATGGCGCGTACGGGATTTTATCAGGTGAGCGGCGCCTACGGTTTTCGCGATCAGTTGCAGGATTGTTTGGCGTTGTTGTATTGCAATCCGCAGATAGTGCGCGCGCATATTCTGGAGTGTGCGAAACATCAGTTCCGAGAGGGAGACGTACAGCATTGGTGGCATCCGCCGGCGATAGGCGTGCGTACGCACATCTGCGACGACCGTCTGTGGTTGCCGTACGTTACGTGCGAATACGTTGCCGTAACGGGGGATCTCGCCATATTGGAGGAGAGCGTACCATTTTTGCGTGACGTTCCGATTGCGCCGCAAGACGCATCGGTGTACGTGCAAGCGGAATTTACGCAAGGGCATGCTTCTTTATACGAGCATTGTTTGCGCGCCATACTGGTCAGTCTCGATTTCGGTGAAAACGGATTGGTGCGGATGCGCGGCGGGGATTGGAATGACGCGATGGATAAAGTGGGCGAGTCGGGAATCGGGACAAGCGTATGGTGTACTATGTTTTTGCATGCGGTTATCGAAAGGTTTTTGCCGCATGTACGCGAATCGGAGATGCGGGATCGGTTGATAAGGACGAATACGGCAATCTACGGCGCGATATGCAATGCGACCGAGGGGGATCGGTTTTTGCGCGCGTTTTGCGATGACGGACGCGTGCTGGGTTCGTCCGATTCCGTTGCTTGCAAAATCGATTTGCTGACGCAGAGCTGGAGCGTGCTTGCCGGAATCGGCACATCGGAACAAAAGCGTATCGCGCTGGAAACGGCATACGGTATTTTGTGCGACGAAACACATCGGTTGGTTCGTCTTTTCGATCCGCCCTTTACTTCTCCGGAAGGTGTGGGTTACGTGGGGAAATATCCGCTCTACGTGCGGGAAAACGGCGGACAATATACGCAAGCGGCCGTTTGGTATGTGCAAGCGCTGTTTCTTTCGGGGCAAACGGAACGCGCCAATCGTTTGTTGCAATGGCTTACGCCTGCATCGCGCAGCATGACGCGGTCGGATGCCGAAACGTATTGTGTGGAACCGTATGTAGTCGCAGCCGATATTTACGGCGGACCGAATGCCGGAAAAGGAGGCTGGACTTGGTATACGGGGTCGGCAGCCTGGTTGTATAAATGCCTGGTGGAAAATTACGCGGGCATCCGAATCCGCGGCAACGTGGCGCATTTTTCTCCGGCTTTGCCGGCTTCGACACGGGAGCTGAATGTCACGCTTTCGTTTGAGGGAGAGCGCATTTCCGTCAAAATCGTCAATTCTTCCGGTGCGGGCGCTTGGCGTATACGTATCGGCGGCGTGATTTACAACACATCGTCTCTTAAGCTGAGCAAAAGTTTGGCGGGCAAAGAGATTGCCGTTGTACGGTTGCCCTGAAAGTTTGTTCTAAAATCTTTTCGGAGACAGTTGATTATTCTACATTTCGATGGTATAATAAATACAATCCGAATAATGACTTGCGGCTCGCGTACGATAAAAAATAGGCACTTTCTCCGTGATTTGCTTGACAATTCGCGGGGGGGGGTATAATAAAAGTAGTATATCATATTTTAGCAAAGGAATTGGAAGGAGAAAAAGAGAATGCTGAAACTCGAGCATCTGACAAAGTCGTATGCAAAAAGTGCGGTAAAAGCGGTTGACGATCTCAGCCTCGAATTGCGCCCGGGGGAAATCTTCGGCTTTTTGGGTCCCAACGGTGCAGGCAAAACGACTACCATTAAAGCGATTACGGGAATTTTGCAATACGAAGCGGGGAACGTATCGATTTGCGGTTACGATTTGAAGTCTGACCCCATAGAGGCCAAGCGGAATATCGGGTATGTTTCCGACAGTCACGTTTTGTACGATAAGTTGACGGGAAGAGAGTATGTTGACTTTATGGCGGATATTTACGGTGTGAGCGTATCGGAACGGAAAGAGCGTGCCGATAGACTTTTGGAAAGGTTCGAACTTAAAGACGCTTTCGATTCACCGATCAAAACGTATTCGCACGGAATGAAGCAAAAGATCAATATTATCGGCGCGCTCATACATAATCCGAATTTGTGGATACTCGACGAGCCGATGACCGGATTGGACCCGCAGTCGGCGTATCAACTCAAAGAATTGATGCGCGCGCATTGCGATGCGGGTAAAACGGTGTTTTTCTCTACGCACGTACTCGAAGTTGCCGAAAAGATTTGCGATCGGGTGGGGATTATCGTGAAGGGAAAACTGATCTTGGTGGGATCGCTGGAAGAAATCAAAGCGGCGCAAGGCGACGATTCTCTCGAGGAAGTATTCCTTTCGGTGGCGGGAGGGGCGCATGCGTAACTTCCGTAAGATTTTCGTGTTGCAACTGCGAAATATGTTCCGCAGAGACCGAGCAAAATCATCGCGAAAATGGATAGGATTGGGGATTGCCGCCGCCGTGCTATATGTTTTACTCGTCGGAATTTTTGTGCCGATTTTGCACGATACCGCCGAAGTTTTTGCGTCGTTTTCGTTGGAAAGCGAGTTTGTGGCACTCATTCTGATGTCCGGATTGATGCTTGTCATGGTGTTCGGAATCGTGACGGTATTGACGGGACTGTATTTTTCCAAAGATACCGAATTCTTTCTTTCGCTTCCGGTACGTCCTTCTACGGTATTCGCGGCAAAATTGGCGGTGGTGTATCTTACCGAATTGATTACGGCCGCGCTTATCATGACGCCGCTTCTCATAGCGGTGGGAACCGCCATGCATATGACGGCGGTCTTCTATATTCTTTTGCCGATTGCCGTGCTTTTTACACCGGCGATTCCGCTGTTTTTTTCGTCGATCATCGCGATACCGATTATGTATCTCGTTTCGTTTTTCCGTAATCGCGGCGCGCTCGGTTCCATCATCGTACTGCTGCTGTTCGGCGGATTTTTCACATTGTATTATATCAGCGTCATGCGGATGCAGACTTTGGATCCCACGTCGGTGGATCTGAGCGGAGTTCAGGGTATTTTCCGCAACATTGCCAATACCGTTTATCCGCTATATGCGCTTGCTCGTGTGATGACGCTGACGCCCGCGTTCGGTTTATCGCTTACGGCGGCGGTGAGTGTGAATTTATTGATTTATTTCGGTTGTATCGTCGCGTTCGGTGTCATTGCTTTTATCGTCAGCGCAACCGTTTACCGCAGGGGGGCGGCAAGCCAGTTAGAGGGCGCTAAACGCACCAAAGTCGCCCATGCGGAATACCGTAGCACAGGTACAGTCAAAGCTTTGATGAAAAAGGAATGGAAAGAAATTCTGCGCACGCCGGCCTTTGCCATGAATTGTCTTTTGGGAATTATCGTCTGTCCGATTATCGTGGCATTTTTCGGATATACAATGCGCGCTTCGGCACAACTGACGCCCACCGATTTGGCGGAACCGGGCGTAGAACACATTTATTCGGTGATTATGCGCTTTTTCATGTTATTCTTTATCTTGTTTATGTCGACGGGAACCAATTCGGCTCCTACGACGGCATTTTCCAGAGAGGGCGAAAAGTTCGTTTACTGTAAACTGATGCCCGTAGAATATCGGACGCAACTCAAAGCGAAATCTTATGTGTACATTACCATCGGTTCGCTTTCTTCCGTCCTCGGGGTGATTGCATTATCCGTTACGAGTTTTGATCTTGCGTTTATGATCTGTGCGATTGTATTTACATTGGCGTACAATTTTTCCTATGTGCATTTTACTATGTTGCTCGATCTGAATCGTCCCAAACTTAAGTGGACGACCCCCAACGAAGCGGTAAAACATAATCGGAACGTGGTGATTGCCGTATTTGCGGGAATGGCATGCGCCGCCGTATTGTCGGTGCTGGGAGGGCTTGTGTATGTGATGCTCTTTGCCAAAGGACATCCCGTGCTCGCTCCCGTACTTTGTTGGGTGGTGCTTTTTGTGGCGGTATTTGCCATGGCGGCAATCAGCGCATCGCTGTTGTATATGCACTGCGAGAAGAAATTCGAGCAAATCGAGTTGTAAGGCAAAAGACGAAAGCAACATAAAAAACGCGTTCTTCGATAAGAGCGCGTTTTGTCATATTACAGATTGATTGTGTTTTCGTCGTCGCGTATGAGTGCGATGTTGAATACGAAATATTTTCGTGTGAAGAAGTTGAATACAAAGACGACAACGGTGATAATCATTTTAATCCACCATACCTTGCTGCCGTCCAGTCCGAATACGCTGGAACAGATCAAACTGCCTACGGTAGTGATGGTGAGTCCGATGAGGGCAAATACGGCAAACTTGATGAACCCTTTTTTGTTTTTTCCCACGTTTCCGTATTCGTATACGAAGAATACACTCATTATATAGTTGAACAGGATCGATACGATAAAGCTCAACACGGTTGCGGTAATATAGATCGACATGGGAGGGGAATAGGAGCCGCCCACCGTTTTGCCCGTAAAGACGCCCGAAAAGCCGGCATAGTGCTCGTGTCCGGCCAAATACAAAATGAGCGCGGTAATAATGAAGTCGATCAATGTGGAAAGCATGCCCACGGCAATCGACTTGAGATATTCCCTGCGTGCCCGTTTATTCTTCAGTGCGTGAAAAAATTCGTTCATTCTGTTTCCGGCAAAAATCTTTCGAAAATAATATTATCGCAGTGGTCTTTGACTTTTTCGTATTCCGCATTGCTGCGAACGGTCCATGCCAAGACAGGCAATCCCGTTTTGGAGACGTATTTGTTAGGAAGATGCGCGCAATTATACGATATAAAGTGCGGATCGGAAATTTTCAAGACTTTCAAGTGTGCCAGAGCTCTGCGCTTAAAGTGCGACAGATCGATACTGCCTTTGGCAAAAAGAGAGGAAAGTTGTCCGCGCAAATAGTCGGGCTCGTGATTGCTGAAATATTCGATGGAATACGGGTCAAACGACTGTAAAGCAAACTCGCCTTTGTAACCTTTGAGAAGATCTACGACTTTACTTTCCAAAGGACCGACTTTTACGGTCACTTTCGTTTCAATCAAAAGAGGTACTCTGCCGTTTACCAGTTCGAGAACCTGCTCAAACGTGGGAATGGTTTGGTCGCTCCCTTTAAGATGCAGTTGCGGTAAATCGGTAACGCGGAGATTGGAGGCATAACCGTCGTTGTCGGTCATGCGACCCAGTTTGTCGTCGTGAAATACGATAACGGTACCGTCGTCGATAAGACGTACGTCTATTTCAATGGGAAATCCGCACTCAATGGCTTTTTGATATGATAAAAGGGAGTTTTCCGGAATTTCTTCGTTGTGCAAACCTCTATGTGCAATGGGCTTGGCGAAAAGCCATGAATTTTTTAAGTCCATAAATACCTTCCAGTGTAATCTTTAACCGTAATCGGTGGGGTCCTATGCGGTTTAGCCGATACAATCGACAAAAACCATATAGTATAGTATATCACCTTTTTTGATGCGAAGCAATCAAATCGGATAAAAAGCATGTTTTTATTTGCTATTTTTTTGTCTTTCGCTTATAATACAAGGGAAAAAGTCTCTACGGGAGCCTGAAAATGGAAAGACAGAAGCATATCCGCAATTTTTGCATCATTGCCCATATCGATCACGGCAAGTCTACTTTGGCCGACCGCCTGATCGAAAAAACGGGAACCGTAGCGACGCGGGAATTAACCGATCAGATTCTCGACAGTATGGATATCGAGCGCGAACGCGGCATTACCATCAAATTAACGCCCGTTCGGATGACATACGATTACGAAGGAGAAACGTACGAACTCAATTTGATCGACACGCCGGGGCACGTGGACTTTACGTACGAAGTGTCCCGTTCGTTGGCGGCATGCGAGGGCGCCGTATTGATTGTGGATGCTACGCAAGGCGTTGAAGCACAAACGCTTGCCAACGTGTATCTGGCGGTGGATAACGACTTGGAAATTATTCCCGTGATCAATAAAATCGATTTGCCGAGTGCCCGTCCCGAGGAAGCGAAGCAGGAGATCGAGGACGTAATCGGT
>CAMUPJ010000060.1 GCA_947090725.1 uncultured Clostridia bacterium | reverse complement strand
AAGGCATCTTCTCTTTCTTCTTTTTCTTTCCCTCGGATTGTCCGTCCGCCTGCGCTTCTGCCGCGCGCGTCTCCTCTTCCGCCTGCGCATGCGCCGCCTGCTCTGCGTCGGTATACGGCCGACTGTCGTCCGTAAGGTTACCGTCCAACATGCGAATGATACGCGAAGAATACTTCTCGGCAAGTTCGGGGTTGTGCGTAACCATCACCACGAGACGATTGCGGGAAACCTCTTTGAGAATCTCCATGACCTGCACGCTGGTCTCGGTGTCGAGCGCGCCCGTAGGCTCGTCGGCAAGAATGATATCGGGATTGTTGACAAGGGCGCGCGCAATCGCCACACGTTGCATCTGTCCGCCCGACATCTGATTGGGGCGCTTGTGGAGTTGATTCCCCAGTCCCACTTCTTCCAGCGCTTTTACGGCGCGCTCCCTGCGCTCCGTCTTGCCCACGCCCGAAAGGGTGAGCGCAATCTCCACATTCTGCAAAACCGTTTGGTGCGGAATGAGGTTGTAACTCTGAAAGACGAAACCGACGGAATGATTGCGGTAGGCGTCCCAATCCCGATCCTTAAAGTCTTTGGTCGATCTGCCGTTTATGATGAGATCGCCGGACGTATAACCGTCCAACCCGCCGATAATGTTCAGCAACGTCGTCTTGCCGCAACCGCTGGGACCGAGGATGGAAACAAACTCGCTCTCGCGAAACGTAATGTCGATTCCCTTGAGCGCGTGGACGATGTCCTCTCCCGCCGGATAATCTTTTTTGATCTGCTTGAGTTCCAACATGAAACGATAACTCCTTATCAAAAGTGCAATATGTGATTTTTCATCAAATAGGTAAAAAAATAATACAACGAATCACACGTTTTGTCAAATACACAGCCGCATAGATAAGATGAAAATCAGATTAAAAAACCCGTGCGGTGTGGGCACGGGTTTTCGCATATTACAATTTTCGACGCGATTCTATTTGCGTTCTACGAGCGCTTTGGTCTCTCTCGCAATCACAAGCTCTTCATTGGTGGGAATGATATAGACGCGCACTTTGGAATCGGGCGCGGAAATATCACGCACCGCACCGCGTTCGCCGCCATAGTTTTTCTCTTCGTCGATCTTGATGCCGAGATACTCCATGTTGCCCGCCACACGCGAACGCACTTCGGGCGTATGCTCGCCCACGCCTGCGGTAAAGACAAGCGCGTCGATGCCGTTCATGGCCGCGATATAGGCGCCCACATAGCGTTTGACGGTGTAGCCGAATACGTCGAGCGCCAGAATGGCACGCGCATTGCCCGCGTCGGCAGCGGCCGTCAGATCGCGGAAATCACTGCTGACACCGCTCAAACCCTGCATGCCCGATTTCTTGTTGCAGATACTCAGCACTTCGTGCACGTCCTTGCCCGTCTTTGCCATAAGGTATTCTACCACCGAAGGATCGATATCGCCGGAGCGCGTACCCATCGGTACTCCCTCGAGCGGCGTAAAGCCCATAGAGGTATCCACGCATTTGCCGCCGTCTACCGCACTGATAGACGAACCGTTGCCGAGGTGACAGGTGACTATTTTCACGTCTTTGGGGTCTTTGCCGAGAAGCTTTGCCGCCTCTTCGGATACGAACTTGTGGCTGGTGCCGTGGAAGCCGTATCTGCGCACTTTGTAATCGGTGTAATATTCATACGGCAAGCCGTACATATACGCTTTCTTGGGCATGGTGTGATGGAACGCCGTATCGAACACAAGCGCCATCGGCACGTTCGGCATTGCCTTTTGGCAAGCTTCCACACCGATGAGATTTGCGGGTTGGTGCAAAGGCGCCAACTCTCCGTTGCGGCGACATACTTCCATCACTTTATCGGTCACAAGCACCGATTCGGTGAAATCTTCGGCGGAATGAACCATGCGGTGTCCCACCGCGCCGATTTCGCTCATATTTTTCACCACGCCGTGCTTCTTGTCCACAAGCGCTTCGAGCACAAGACGAATGGCTTCGTTATGGTCGGGCATGGGAGACTTGACAACTACGTCATCGTGTCCGGGGACTTTGTGCGTAAGCATACTGCCGTCGATGCCGATACGCTCGCACACGCCTTTTGCCACCACTTTCTCGGTGGTCATATCGATCAGCTGATACTTGAGCGAGCTGCTGCCCGCATTGATAACCAAAATTTTCATAATTTACAACTCCTGAATTTTATTTGGGCGCCGGGACGAAAAATAACCGTATGCAACCGAACTTCCGCACCGCACGCAATCCGTATACGCCGCCGAAATTACTTCTGCGTATTGAGTACCACCACCGCGACAACCGAGATAATATCCTCTACATTGCATCCGCGGGAAAGATCGTTGACCGGTTTGGCAAGGCCTTGAATCAGCGGTCCGATAGCCTCGGCGCCGCCGAGGTACTGGCTGAGTTTGTAAGCGATATTCCCCGCATTGAGATCGGGAAAAATAAGTACGTTGGCTTTGCCTGCCACGGGACTGTCGCCCTTGACCTTTTTTTCGGCAACGCGCGGCACCAGCGCCGCATCGCCTTGCAGTTCGCCGTCCACAAGCATATCGGGATACTTTGCCTTAATCTTGGCAAGCGCGCCCGTAACTTTATCCACAAGCGGATCTTTGGCACTGCCCTTTGTGGAGAAGCTGAGAAGCGCCACGCGTTGCTCGGGGAATCCGCATACGTCGCGCGCCGTCTTGGCGGTACTGTAAGCGATGTCCACAAGCTGCTCTTCGGTAGGATTGGGAATCACGCCGCAATCGCCGTACACAAGCACGCCGTTCTCGCCGTACAATTTGGACGCGGGATTCTCGGGAGGCAATGCGATGATAAAACAACTCGACGCGCTGCCGATTCCCGGCGCCGTCTTGATAATCTGAAGCGCGGGACGAAGCACCGCTCCCGTGGAATTTACGGCGCCCGCCACCATGCCGTCGGCATCGTCGGCTTTGAGCATAAGCGTGCCGAAGTACAACGGGTCTTTGGCGATCTTCTGCGCGTCCTCCCGCGTCATTCCCTTGGCTTTGCGAAGCTCGTAGAGAAGTTCTGCGTATGCGTCAAGCTTGTCCGAAGTTTCGGGATCGATAATATCGAAGCCGCCGAACTTCACGTCGGGACAAAGTTTGCGCATTTCGGCCTCTTTGCCGAGTACCGTAATGCGTGCCATTTTCATTTCGGCGATGCGTGCCGCCGCACGAATCGTCCGTTCGTCGCTTCCTTCGGGCAATACGATATGGCGATTGAGTTTGGCCGCACGCGCACGAATGGAATCCATAATCTGAGACATCTTTTTCCTGTTCTCCCTTGCAGATTTTCCGTATCCGGCCGCGCAACCAAAGCGTTTGCCGGAATTCCGTATTCGCGTACATTGTAGCACCATACAAAAAATTTGTAAAGAGAATTTAGCCGAAGATGAGTTTTTGCGCCGCCAAAATTGTCAGCGCCAAGCCCGCCGCGATATTGCCCAGTCGCCCCGTCTTCATGCCGCTTCCCCCTTTTGCGCCGAGATACAGCGCCGCCGCCGTAAAGAAAAAAGTAAAAAGCGATGCGCTCACCACGACAACGGGTGACGCCATGGCGCCGAAGCCCGCCGCCAATCCGTCTATAGAGAGCGCCGCCCCGAGTACCACCGCCTCCCCCGCCGATAACTTTCTGTCGGCGTTCTTGTCGTGGGCGCGGGAATCCTCCTCTTTCCCCGCCAATTTGCACAGACCGAACACCGACAGCACCGCAAAGGATATGTACTTTTTTACCGCCGCCGGAATATACGGCGCCGTCAGATTGCCTGCTGCCAATCCGAATGCCAAAAATGCCGCCGAAACCACCGCCGCCGAAACAGCGCTCGCAAGAGGTACTTTCATGCGGGAAGCCCCCGCTCCGAAGCCGCACGCCAATGCGTCGGCGCTTACGCTTAAAGATAAAATCAAAGACATCATCAGTACGTTCATCACTACCAGTGTATGCGCCCGCCCGCGCGGTGGTATCGAAAAAGACGAACGTATCGATTGTAACGGCAATAAAAAAGGACGGGAAACAAATTCGTCTCCCGACCTTATAATGTCCGTTTGGATAGACTTACGAATTGTGCCTTTTGTAAATTATTTAGGCTGAAAACAATTTCAGTGTTCTATTGGGGTGACTCCGCGACCTTGTCAAGTACAGACGATCGCAAAAAAAGATGTATCTATCCCATTCATTCTTTGCTTCCCGAATCCGCACCGTCTTCCGCAACCGCTTTACCTCTATTACGGCGGAACAACTTATTCCAATAAGCCTTAACATAATTTCTGGAATTTTTATTCAGCAAAATGACGATCGCCGAAACGGGCAAAGAAAATGCAAGCGATATACTCCCATTGAGAAGCAGTTCCATCCACTGGCTGTCTCGTGTAACCAAACAAAAATGCAACGATACCAAGACCGCACAGAACACCGCCATATACGCGTAATTGCGCACATAATACTTCTTGGCGCTTGTGTGAAGCGCATATTTATACAATACGTGCGGCTCGACAATGTGACAAATAAACAAGTTGGTCAGAATCGTCGCCACAATCACGCCGACAACCTTATATTCTTCGGGAAACACCAACACAAACACAATCGATAACACCACATTCACCACGCCCTCGACAATCGGTTTCCAACGGTCGTTATAAAACGTCCCCGTTGCTTCACGGAATAATAGCGCGGCTTGCCGCATAAATTGCACAAAATAGTTGAATGTAATCACAAACGAAATCGTTTTGGCCAAATTCAAGTTATCGGCAAAAAGAATGGTAACAAGATTATCGATTACCGCATAATATCCCAAGAAAAACACCAAGCCCAGAACAAAGTTAAACGTATAAAAAAAGTTCATGTATTTCTGTGTTTGCTGTCCGTCGCTCTCCACCCACATATGTCCTATCACGGATGTCAACGGCGTAAAGCACAAATTCAATACGCCCGTCATGGACAGCATGATGGTAGTATAGTTGGAATATTTCCCCAAAATCACAATGCCTATGAAAGCCGAAATAATTATGCTGTCCGCCGTATTGACAAGCACTCCGCCGATTCTATGCATAAAAAGGGCTTTGATATTTTTCGTAACCTCTTTTTTCGTCTCCGCGTCGATATGTTGTTTATTGCGAATGATCTCTCCGTATTTGCAACGGGCAATGATTTCGGTGGCAAGCCATTGCAAACAAATGGACAGTATCCGGCATACAAGAAACCAAGTAAAAGATTTCGTCAAGTACAACACGACTATCTGTAAACCGTCCTGAATCAGCATGCCGATCGACGATACGGTTGTAGTCAGATAATTATTTTTGTGCGCATTTATCAGCGAAGTTTTGGAACTGAAAACATACGAAATAACCACCGACACGAGCATAAGACCGAACGTAAAGTACAAATTTACATTGGCGTCCGAATAATCTTTGGCAAGTATCTTAAGAAACGGGAGAAGCGCACAACCGCCGACAAGAATAATGCCGCCTATAATCAGATACAGTTTTGTGAACAGCCCGTACAATGCCGACACCTTGTCCTTGTCTCCGTCTACAATCGGCTTGTACATGCAAAACGTAATAGCACTCCCCACTCCCAACTCTGCCACCGATAAAAAGTCAAGCAAAGACACATACAAGGAATTCAGTCCGTTGACTTCATTCCCTATATACCGTATGACAAACCGCCTCACCATTACATTTACGATGAGGATAATTATTTTGAACGCAACCGATACGCCCACATTGGCCAATCCACGCTTTTTATCCATGATGTTCCAATTTCGCTATGATCTCAAAATACGATTTTCGATTCCCGTGATCGTCATTCCATGAACGCTTTTGCCGTCGTACGAATTTCCGTGTATGCGCAATCGGCTTTCATAATATAGTCCGCGATTACTTGCATCAACCGATAGTCTTCTTCGGAATCTATATCCAATACGCCTGTGTCTTTCATAATGATTGCGTCGCAGTTGTCATTAAAAAAAGTTGCATGGTTTTTGGTTTTCAGCGCATTCGGCGAATACGCATATATCGATGCATTCATATCAAAAAACGAGGGCGCTTGTTGGCGCGCGGTATATTCGGATTTTATCGCTTTTACAAAATAACCGCCCTCCTGTTTGACCATATTGAAATACGGATTTCTACGCGCTTCCGTTACCGAATACACAACGTCCACATCGTCACGCGATTGTTTTTGCTCTATAGCCTTTTCCACGTCGGTCGCCGTGCGCAACGGAGATGTGATATCCAGGTCGACAACGATATCGGCATGTATACAAAACTGCTTTTCCGCCCGCATCAGACAATCGGCGATAACCGATACTTTCGGCACGGCGTCGCCGCCCAACGAAGCCACACGGTCTATAAAAAACACGTCTAAAACATTTTGTTCCCTTACAATGTCCGCAAGTTCACGGCTGTCCGTATTTAACGTTACGTAAATAGAATGTTCTCTGTGCCGCTTCCGATATATTTCGATTGCCGCCATGGAGTAGTAGATCAGAGGAATGCCAAGAAAGTTTTTCAAATTCTTATTTTTGAATCCCTTCGATCCGGCGCGGCCGCACAACGTAAATAAAATATTCATCTGCTTTCTCCTTTTGCCAGCTTCAACACCTTAACGGCATCCGACCACGTACTGTCATTGGTTGTCCGACGATGCATTATATCCAAAAAATGATTCAATTCGCGTTTCTGATAATCATTGCGCTGTTCTTCGATCTTAATAACCTTTCCCGTTTTTAAGAAACGTATTTCGGAGGCCGCAAAATCGCCCACGATTGTTTCATCCGGCATAAAGAGTTCCAATGTTCTTATCGTCTTTCTGCCGAAATAGTCCAAATGCAGTTCTACTGTTTTATCTTTGTAACGGGAAATATAAATAGCTATATCGTCACTGTCGATTTCCAAATCCGACTTTTTATCGATGATAGAATAAGCTTTTTCGGGAAACCCGAATAAATGGGTCAAATAATCCCATTCATGAATTAAATCTATCGAAACGCCGCCGCCCAATTGCCGTTTGGCGCTATAAGTCTTTCTGTAATCGACACCGGCTCGCCAATCCGGCAAATAGCTTGACGAAGTTGCACGCACAGAATAAGCTTTTCGGTACGAAATGTTGTTTTTGATATACTGCAAAACGCCGCTATAGCGCAACGGACACGCTACATATATCACTTTATTCCGAAAAGAAATATCGTCCAGTCGCAGTTCCGTATTGTCAAATATCGGTTTTTCGATAAAAAAATTATCGGTATACTTTGCGTATTTTACAATCGTACTATAATGCATAGACGTCGGATTGGTTACAAAAACAGCATCGTACTCTCCTTGAATCCGATCTTCGACAGAGTATACATGCGAAACCAATTCTTTTATGTCCGCATCTGCGGTTCTTCCGGCATGTCGGATCAGATCGATTTCAAAGGCATCCCCGCCGGCAGAAAAAATTTCGGCAAGATTACCGATATGACGCTTTGCAATCGATCCGCATCCACAGAAAGCAATCCGATATTTTTTCATGGCGTTCCCTCAATCTCGTCGATTAATTGCAACGTATACTTATCTTTCTCAAAATCATATGCCGGTATCTTATTGTCTTCTATCTGCGCAAAAAACGCCTGTATCTCATTCATGTAGGCGTTTTCAATTACAAATGCGCTATATCCGGCCAACGTGTCCACCGTTTCATATAATTGAATAGGCACGTCCCGTTGGGCGTTAAAATCATAATAACTCAACCCGTCCGGCGATCCATTCCACCGTAAATACAAGTCTTCACTGAATACTTCGAAATTTCTTATGGCTTTTCTCGATACTACGTCGATCAGCAATGCGCCCTTTGCGCCCGATGCATGCGTAACCGACAGGATATAATTGTCGTTGTAATCGATATGCAATTTTGTGTTTTTGCTTTTTGCTACCGTGAAACTTTCAATTTTACCAAACACGTCGATAATCCACGGTAGATCAATCGCCATGATTTCACGACAACCGTCCGTGCGTTTGTCGCCCACAAAATAGTTTTCGTAACATTCCCACGGATGCCAGTCCGGCAAATATTGCCCGACATGATACGAGTAGTTGCAGGGCGACGTCGACCCACGCACGCGCTTCCGAATCTCCGCAATTTCGTTTCTATACAGAAATGTCGAAGACAAGAACAATACACAATCGGTCGCTTTCGCCAACTCGATATTTTCGTCGTACAAATCGGAAACCAAATTGATTTCGGTAAACACATGCAATCCGTTTTTCAAGCATGTGTTTATAATCTTTGCATGAGATAACGGAGAAGTACAAACGAATGCAATCTCGCATCCGGCTTGGATACCGGCTTCCAACGACGGCTGAATTTCGATATTATATTTCTCTTTTGCTTCCTCTTGACGGGCTTGGTTCGAATCGATACCGATTATATCGAAAGATTTTCCGTGTTCCTTCGCATATCTTTGTAACAATCGGATGCGACGCTTGCCCATTGACCCTAATCCGATCACGCAAATTTTCATATTCACCTCGCTACATTCGGTAAATCGTAAAATGATTTCTTCAAAGAAATGGGATGTTGTAAAGTTTCCGTTATGATCTTAACGATCGTATCGGTCGTGCCCGACTTTTCATACGGATTTTTTGCATCGGCTGCCAAAGCTGCAAAATCCTTTGAGAGCGCTTTCTCCATAGCCGCCAATATGGATTCCGTATCGGGTTGACAATGAATCACGCCGGACGCGGCAACACGTCCCTTTTGCCTGTCTCCGATATCGATTGTCGGAACTTTGAGCGAAGGTACTTCTATCAATCCGCTCGACGAGTTTCCGATTACAAATTCCGAATATTTAATTGCACTCAAATAGCGAATCATTCCCAGCGAAGAAACAAACTTAACATGCCTATGCCCGTTCGCATAGTTCTCCAACTCCGCGTTGATTACACGCCCGTTCGCGTCGGAATTCGCTTTCGTAAAAATATAGTTCAGGTCGTTGCGCGTATCGATGGCGCGAATCAACGCTTGCACCTGTGCTTGGGCACTGCAGTTTTCCAAGGTGACCGGATGAAACGTACCGACCGCATATCGCTTCGATAAATCAAAACCTATTTCTTTTTGCAATTCGGCTTTATGCAATAGCGGCGCACACAACGCATTTTCGACACCGATGGCACCGACATTAAAAACCGTATCGGGCTGTTCGCCTAACTGTATAACGCGTTTGCGATACGATTCGGTACTTGTAAAGTGCAAAGCGCTCATTTTTGTAATCGCGTGTCTAAACGCCTCGTCCACCGCACCCGCCGTAGTTTCTCCGCCGTAAAGATGTGCAATCGGTATCCGCGCGTTATGTGCCGCGCATGCCACGGCCAACGTTTCGAATCTGTCACCGAGAACAACCAGAAGATCGGGACAACTCCGATCAAAATAGTCGGCGAACGAAATCATGGCGATGCCCATGGTTTTAGAAATATCCGCAGGACTGTCTCCGCCCATGAGAATCGGTATTTTCTCCGCAATCGGTATCCCGTCCTTTTCGATTTCGCGATACGTCGATCCGAATTCGGGAGATAAGTGCATCCCCGTCACGACCAACTCCACCTCCATACCGCGCGTTGCTTTTAACTTCGCAACAACCGATTTGAGCAAACCGAACTCTGCCCTGGTGGCCGTTACTATACATATTTTTTTATTCATCGCGATTCCCCTTGCATCGTAATCGGCTCATCCGCTTCAAAATCCCGGATAGCGCTTGTTCCCAGCACAGCATTCCAAAGCATGGGCGATATGCCGGTACCGGGACGCTTTGTAGTTATATTGTCTTCGGAAAAAATTTCTCCTTTCCTAATCTTACGCTTTGCAACGATACTTTTTCTGGCAACCGCCGCATTACCGCACTCGACGTCTTGCCGTTCTTTCTTACCGTTGCCCAACAGCACTTCTATTTCTCTGATTTTCCGAATCATCGTTTTCAATTCGACGGGATCCAAACTTGCTTTGTGATCGGGGCCTTCCATGTTCTTGTCCAAGGTGAAATGTTTTTCAATGACCGTCGCACCCATGGCAACGGCGTATAGCGAAACTTCAATCCCTTGCGTGTGGTCGGAATACCCGACAGGATAGCCGTACCGCTCTTTGATCTCCGTCATAGCGTTCAGATTGACCGATGCAAGCGGCGCAGGATACTCCGTCGTGCAATGTAATATCGTAATATCGCTTGCCCCATTTGCCTTAAGCACGTCCAAACAAGCATCGATATCTTCGTAGGTACACATGCCTGTCGACAAAATAATCGGCAATTGCATCCGAGCGCAAGCAACCAAGTACGGGTAGTCGGTCACTTCGCCCGAAGGGATTTTACACCGCTTGCAACCGAGTTCCCGTAAGAAATCAACGCTATCCGAATCAAAAGCCGTCGAAAGAAATTCAATTCCGATTGCATCGCAATGTTTTTTTATCGCTATAAAATCGTCCTCGGTCAATTCGAGCTTTTTGAGCATTGCGTACTGTCCGGCTTCGTCATTCGTGTTTCTGATCTGATAAGCGGCTTTTCGCGCGTCTTTCGACACCAACTTTTCCGTCTTAAACGTTTGAAACTTAACACAATCCGCACCGGCTTCTTTGGCTTTGTCTACAAGCTGTAAAGCAAGCTCCACACTCCCGTTATGGTTGACGCCCGCTTCCGCAATCACATATACGCGCATCGCTTATTCAATCTCCCTGCATGGATTTCCCAATGCCTTTACGTTATCGGAAAAATCACGTAGCACTACGCTCCCCAAACCGATGAGCGTACGACTGCCGACCGCAATACCCTGTTTAAGACTCGCACCTGCTCCTATGTGCGTATAATCGCCGATACAAACATTGCCGCACAGCACAGCTCCCGGCGCGATATGACTAAACCTGCCGACTGTACAGTCATGCTCGACGATAGCGCCCGTATTGACAATCACGCATTCCCCGATTTTGCATTCCGCATTGATCACCGCTCTTTTTCCGATATAGCAACCGCAGCCGACGTTCACGTTTTCCGCAATCACCGAAGTCGGATCGATAATACTCGGCATCGTAAAACCGATACTCCGAAGCAAAGCAAACAGTTTCTCCCGCACGGAAGTATCACCCACGCTTCCTACCGCGATAAACGCATCCGACCACCCTTGTTCGTACAACCTTTTCAGATCGCAGTCGCCACCGACGATCGGCGGCAAAGCGGAATTCGGGGCCGCATCGTTTACA
>CAMUPJ010000059.1 GCA_947090725.1 uncultured Clostridia bacterium | reverse complement strand
GCCGTCTCCGCGATAAAAAATTCTTAAAACATTTTAACATTGTTGACAGATGCTGTCAACAATAATGTGGTATACTGTAGAAAATCTTTCAGGAGAGGTAAACGGCAATGTATATCATGATTCGCACGATCGGAACGGAAAACGTACGCCCGGAAGAACCGGTAGTCCTTAAATACGACACACAATTCGGAAAAGTGGGCGCCTTCGATATGGGCGGGGGTTCGCTCGGCTATCTCGACGAGGAGGCGCCGCAAGGTTGTATGGATGCCTGGGCGGTATATTCGCGCATCGGCGATAATCGCATTATTGCGCGCGTTGCCGTGGTAATGAACGGCGCGATGTTGCTTTTTTCCGACAGTCCCGTTTTGGCGCGGACGCAACGGTATGTACGCATCGAACGGGAGGGGTACGGCATACTCGTACCCGCCTGAACGGGCGACAGAGGGGCAATGACCGTATTTACCGCACGGAACTTTCGGGAAAATTTTTGTAAATGTTTCCAAAAGGGGCAGCAAAAGATTTGTAATTTGGTTCGGAGTGTGGTAAAATAATAAGAGTTTTTTGGCATTATGGCCGATTTATACGTTTTTGCCTAAATACGGAGGTCATCCCCTAAATGAAAATATTCAAGCGCATTTATTATCCCGTAATGGCGGCACTGTTCGTTCTGATGTTGGTACTCGGCATCGTGGACGCACGCGTTGCCACATCGGGCGGCAAGCTTTCTTCGTCGCGCATTGATACGGCGGTCGGTATGGCTACGGCCGTAGCTACCGTCGAAAGCGATTCGTCGCAGACGCACAACTCCTATGAGTCGCTTCGTCAGCAATCGGTTCGCGATTATATACTGCGTACCCTTACCGAAGAAGCGGTGGGCGCCGAACGGGTATATTCCACCGATACCGACGACGACGGCAGGGATCTTGTGGACTATTTTACCGACTATGACGGAAACGAAAAACCGTCGGTGTATCTGCAAAGAACCGTTGTGACCCAGCAAGCGCAGGGCGGGGAATCGGAAGTCGCGGTAAACCGCGAAGTGCAGAATATTATTCTGTCTGTGCCCGGCACAAGTAACGATGCGATTCTGTTGCATGCCCGCTACGACAGTTCCGCCGTAGGCGGGGCGTCGGACGCTACGGCGGTAGGCGCTTTATTGCAGATTGCTGCCGATACCGTCAAGGCGGCGAATAACGGAAAAACTTACAAGAACACGATCGTGTTCCTCTTCGGAGATGCGGGGCAGGAAGGCGATTTGGGCGCTTGTGCATTTGTGAACCAGTTTGCGGGATTCCACAACGTAGCAGAGCATGTCCGTGCGGCGGCCGACTACGCGGTGGAAGGTACCGGCGGAACACTGATGATGTACGGACAAAAATCCGGATCGTTGCATCTAATCGGTAAGTATGCCGGATTTAACGGCAGTACCTATGCGTCGAGTGCGCTTGAATTGCTTGTTCGCCGCAGCGATTATGCATCGAGCGGTGCATTCGGGGATTACAACACGTTGCACTTTACCAACCGTGGCGGATTTAACCGTTATGCCACGGCCAACGATACGCGTGTGAACCGTAAGCTTGTGAGTCAGCAGGCCAATGCGATGAACAAATTCGTGAACTGCTATGCCAATGCTTCCGTTGCGGGGATGGACAGCAAATCGAGTGCGGTGTATTTCTCGTATCTCGACGTTATGACGGTGTACTATCCCGCGGTTGTGTCGTTTGTGATCGGCGGTATTCTTTTGGGACTCCTGATTGCCATTATCATTCTCAATGTCAGGAACAAAGCGTTCTCGTGGGGAAAAGCTTTGGCGGGTGTTGCCGTGCAGCTTGTCACGCTTCTTGCCACTTCGCTTGCCGCGTTGGCGCTGTTCTATCTGTTTGCATTGCTGTTGTCCGGTTTCGGGGTGATTCCGTTCCACAGCTTGTCGTCCGTGCGTTTTGCCGGGACGGGCACGTTGTTGTCTGCCGGCGCGTTGGCGGTCGTGTTGGCCATATTCTTCTATATTATCTTCAAGCGCGCATTCGGCGTGAAAGCGCCCGACGTGGTGCGCGGCAATGTGCTGTTATTTGCGGCAGTAGCCGTGATATTGGCGTTTGCCGTACCGTCGATCAGCTATCCGTTCACTTGCGTGGCGTTGTTTGCGCTCGTAGCGCTTTTGATGACGGTGCTTTTCAAGAAGAAATTCAACGATAAATTCCGGACGGCGTCGGGCATGAATATGGAACTTCTGTTCCTTTATGTGTGGCCGATCATCTTTGCTTTGCCGCTCTTTATGCCGCTGTTCTTTGTGGCGCAGACGTTGTTCCCGGCGGTTTCGATTGTTGTGGTGTTGGCGCTTATGGTTGCGCTTCTGGGCTTTATCACGCCGTATGCCGACTACTTCAAACCGATCATCGACAAAGCGTTTAAGAAATTGCCGCAACGCACCGTGCGCTACGAGCGTATGGTGACGGAGCGCGTGGAAGACCGTGCGAAAAAAGGGAAGTTCACCGAAGTAACGGTCAAGAAAATCGTTGCCGAAAAAGAACCGTGGGTATATCGTAACCGCATCGGACTTTCGTTCGTGGCGATTGTCACGGCGTTTATGGTTATTATGTTTTCGTCGTTCTCCACAACGTATAGTTCTACGGCGATCGGCGGACCGGAATATGCGAACTCCATTTACGACGATTCGTTGCTTTTGGTGTATGAGAAGAACGAGAGTGCGGCGGCAACGACTTCCGTCGAGGTGCACGACCAGGCGGCCTATAATTATATCCGTTATGCCGTGAACGATATGTCGTGGAGCAACGAAAAGAATGCGTACGTAAAAGAGTATACCGCCGATATCAATACGGTAATTCCCACAGTGCCCGACTTCAGTAAGAGCGGCGATGCGGTGTACTTCACGGTATTCGATTCCGCTTATTCGCAGATCACCGTTACGCTCCGAAACGCTTCGGCGGTAACCTCCGTGATTTTCAATGAGGGCGACGACAACCGTGAAAGCGAAGAATACGAGTTTTCCAAGCAAGACGAAATCGTGTTCCGCCTTCCGTACGGTTACGACGATTTCAGTATGACCGTCGACGCCTCTTGCGAGATTACTTTTGAACAGCATGTATACAACGCCAACAATTTGCAGGGTATCGAGGGAAGCGATTGGTATCGGCTGTATGACTATTATACTTCCAATAATGAAGTGGGGCCTGCGCTCCGCAGCGGAATCGTCATTCGTTTGACCAAAGAATTGTAAGCGATAGGATTTCGGTAATTTTTCCGGGAATCGAAGGGCAAAAATGCTAAAAAAAGGTGTTTTTGCTCTTTTATTATTGGGTTTACAGTAGACAAAAACGAATATTTTGTGTTATACTGTTTCCGTAATACTCCGTGTTCGGAAAATTGATATCAAGAGAAAAAAGGACGTAGATTGGAATGGTAACGATTCGTAAACCCAAAAATGCACTCAGATTTACAATGCCTGCCTCGTGGTGGGGATCGACTTGGCGTGAGGCTATCCCCGCCGGTAACGGTGTAATCGGCGCGGCGGTGTACGGCGGTGCGGCCAATGAGGTGATTATGCTCAGCCACAGCGACAGTTGGTGGCAGGGTGGTGTGGGCGTATTGCAGGATGTGGCCGACAAACTCAAAGACGTCCGCAAAAAGATGGACGACGGCGATGCACGCGGCGCGGAAGACGTACTCAAAAATGCCCTGATCACCAAAAATTACCGTCCGCAACTGAGTTATCCGTTACCGTTGTGCGATTTTCATGTGGATATGCGTCTCGATCGCGCGGCAAAGGAATACAGCCGTATATTGAATATGGAAAACGGAGAGATTTCGGTCTCTTTCAAAGACGGCGCCACGCGGTATGACCGTTCCATGTTTGTTTCCCGCGCGCAGAATATCATTGTGTACGAAATTACCCGCACAGGCAGTAAGGCCATCGACGTGACGTTGTCTTTTGATTTGCACGACCGTTTCAATGTGCGTACGCCCGATGCGATTTCCAAGTTGCCCGACGGCGTAAACGTGAAGTATGAAAAGTTCTTTATGTGTTTTTCGGCGCGTAGCGATTCGGGGGCGGAGTTCGGCGCCGTGGGATTTATCAATCATTACGGCGGAGAGCAGATTGTGGAAAACGGCGGGATTACCATTCGCGGCGCGGAGAAAATTCTTGTCATTATGAAGCCTTTTGTGGAAAGCCAGCGCGAAAAAGAATGGAAGGCTGCGAAAGATTCTCTTAAGTCCATTAAAGCTACGTACGAAAAATTGCTGAAAGAACACACGCCGCTTCACAGCAAACTGATGAGCAGTGCCGAACTCGATCTCGATGCGGAGAATCGCGAACTGCCTGCCGACGAATTGCTTCGCAAAGCTTTTGCGGAAGGGGAAGTCAGCCCCGCACTCTACGAAAAACTCTGGGCATACGGTCGGTATCTGATGATTTGCGGTACTTCCGACGCTTCTTTGCCGCTCGCGCCGTACGGATTGTGGTGTGGCGACTTCAAAGCGCCGGGTAGCCAGATCAATGCATCCGGTAGCTTGCAGAATACGTACAGTCACGTGTTGGCAGGGAATTTGGCCGATCATATGCTCAGCGTATTTACCTATTACGAAAGCGTGCTCAGCGACCTCAAAAAGAACGCTTCCCGTCTGTACGGATGCCGCGGCCTCTTTATTCCGTCGGTTATGGCGCACGGGACGGGCGTACTCGGTATGGTGGACAGTAAGGTGATTCACTTTACGGGTGTGGCCGGTTGGGTTGCACAGCTTTTCTACGATTACTATCTGTTTACCGACGATATTAAGTTCCTAAAAACGCGCGCCTTGCCGTTTATGAAGGAGGTCGTGCTTTTCTACGAGGATTTCCTCAAGCCTAATGCGGCGCAACAGTACGACAGTTGCCCTTCGTATTCTCCCGATACGACGCCCGCCAATTTCAGCAACGGCGGCGTGGATACGTTGGAGATTGCGCGCGGCGCCACCATCGATTTTGCCATTGTCAAGGAGCTTTTGGGGAATCTGATCGAAGGAAGCGAGCGCGCGGGGATCAACAAGTCGGAGATACCCAAATGGAAAGATATGCTCACGCGTATGCCCGAATATAAGACGGGAGAAGACGGCGTTGCGCGCGAATATGTGGATTCCGCTTTTGCCGATAACTATACGTCGGCTTCTACGTCGATGTTCTATCCCGTATATCCGGGATGTGAAATTTCCACCGATACTCCCGAGCTTCTGAAACCGTTTGCGCAAGCCGCCAAAAAGAAAATCGCAGGCGCGGCCAAAGAGCATACCAGTATGAGTTTGAGTCGTTACGCGTCGATTTTCGCACGCATGGGCGACGGAGATACGGCTGTCGATATTCTGTCTACGATGACGCGCAGTATGGCAATGAATAACCTCGTCTTTTCGGCAACCGACTGGCGCGGTATGGGTGCGGGTAGTAACGGAAAATGGGCGCAGTATACCGTAGAGAGCAATATGGGACTTACGGCGGCTTTGCAGGAAATGCTGGTGCAGTCCGATTCGCATACCGTTCGCTTGTTGCCGGCGCTTCCGTCGCAATTCCTCAAGGGAGAAATCGACGGTATTCAAACGCGTACCGGTGTGGAAGTCGTGTCGCTTGCCTGGGATAAGCGCAAAGGCGTCGTACTGGTCAAACTCAAATCCCGACGCGCAGTCAGCATCGATTTGCGTCTGCCCGAGGGAGCCAAACGCTTCAAGCAGGTCGGAAAAGAAAAAGTGGATTACGAAGCGGGTACCGTTACCGGACTCGAGCTGAGCGCCGGAAAAGCGGTTGCATTGGAGATTCGCTGGTAAATACCGTAAAAAACGGCGGCTGATGTTTCTTTCGGAAATATTCGGCCGTTTTCTTTATTTTTGTATCGGGAGGAAAACGAATGGTAAGACATACGCCGCCGATGGGGTGGAACAGTTGGAATACGTTTGCCGAAAACGTCAACGAAAAAGTGGTGCGGGAAAGCGCGGAAGCAATGGTGCAAAGCGGACTTTACGAAGCGGGCTACGAATACGTGGTGATAGACGATTGTTGGTCGGAGAAAGTGCGCGGCAAAGACGGAAAGTTGCGGGAAGATAAGCGGAAGTTTCCCAGCGGCATGAAGGAATTATGCGATTACGTGCACGGTTTGGGATTGAAAATCGGAATATATTCCTGCGCGGGGCCGCTTACTTGCGCGGGATATCCCGGCTCTTTCGATCATGAATTTGTCGATGCGAAAAGTTTCGCCGATTGGGGATTCGATTTTCTCAAATATGATTATTGTTACAAGCCGGCATCGGTGCAAGGGAAGTTTCTGTACCGTCGTATGGGGACGGCGCTTGCTTCGTGCGGGCGCGATATTCTCTTTTCGGCGTGCAGTTGGGGTGCCGACGAGACCCATACGTGGATCGACGGCACCGGGGCGCATATGTGGCGCAGTACCGGCGATATTTGGGATAACTATGCCAGCATACGGGATATCATCAAGTTGCAGTACAAGATTCTGCCGTACGGCGGCGTGGGGTGTTTCAACGATATGGACATGCTGGTCACGGGTATGCGCGGCAAAGGACATGTGGGCATCGGCGGTTGCACGTACGAGGAATATAAACTACATATGAGCGTTTGGGCAATTTTGGCCTCGCCGCTTATGATCGGTTGCGATATACGCAGTCTCAACGACGAAACGCGGGAATTGCTTACCAATCGAGGAATGCTGTCGATCAATCAGGACGCGCGCGGTTGTCGCGCATATATTGCCAACGAGGAAGAGGTGCGCATGTCCGACGTTTCGCCGGTGTTTGTGCGTTCGCTCGAGGGCGGTGATATTGCCGTGTGTTTTACCAATCTCGGAGATACCGATGCGCGCGGGGTTTTGCAGGCGGCGCAAATGGGGCTTTCGTACGGTTGCGGAAAGAAACTTTGTTTTTGCGACGTGTGGAGCGGCGAGCAAATCGCCATGACGAACGAGTGCCTGTGTCTTGATATGCCGCCGCATACCGCGCGGCTTTTCCGTGTGAAGCTTAAATAGGCATGCGTTGCATTCGTTGCGACAAAGTGCTGACGCAGTTCGATACGGGACTGCACCGCAAGCTTATCAATCGCGGGGATACGCAATGTATGTGTATTGCCTGCTTGGCTTCGCATTTCGGGGTGCCGGAAAGCCGACTGTGGGAGAAAATCGCGGAATTTCGGCGGGCAGGGTGTTTGTTGTTTCCGCCCGCAGAGGAAGAACGGACGGGGAAAATCCCGGACAAACGGTGACAAAAAAGACGCTTTTCTCTTTCGGAGAAAGGCGTCTTTTGGACGGTTTTCGTTTTACAGACCGAGCATATCGCGCATATTGTACAGGCCGGGTTGTTTGCCGATAAGCCATTGCGCCGCTTTTACGGCGCCGTCGGCAAATATAGTGCGGGATTCTGCCGCGTGCGAGAGTGTGACGACTTCGTTGTTGCCGCAAAAGGCAATTTCGTGTTCGCCCACAATCGTGCCGCCGCGTACGGCATGCATGCAGATTTCTCCTTTCTGCCGTTTGGCATTGCCCTCTCTGCCGCAGTGATATTCGGGTTGGTAGTCCAGGCCTTTTTCGAGAGCGCGGCACAGCAGTTTGGCGGTGCCCGAGGGGGCGTCTGCTTTCTGATTGTGATGGCGCTCGATAATTTCGATATCGAATCCCGAAAGAAGGGAGGCTGCTTTTTCGGCGAGGAGAGACATGACGTTTACGCCGATACTCATGTTTTCCGATTGAAATACGGGAACGATTGCGGAGAGGTCGGCGATTTTCTTCTTATCTTCTTCGCTGTATCCCGTCGTACCGAGCACGCAGGGACAATGAAGTTTTTTGCAGAGTGCGATTACCTCATGTAGTGTTTCGGGGCGAGAGAAGTCGATTACGGCGTCTACGGGCACATTTACTTGCGCGGCCGTCGTAAAGGTGGGGTGGCCGACTGCGGAAACTTTGTCCAGTCCGCCCGAAACGGTTTCTCTGAGTGCGGCGGCGCTTTCGCATAGAGCGCGACCCATTTTGCCGCCGATTCCTACGATGAAAAGTTGCATGGAAATTCTCCTTTTGGATCAGTTTGCAAGCAAGCCGATTTTACGCATTTCTTCGGCAAGTGCTTGGGTGTGTTGCGGTTCCGATTCGGTAAGAGGGAGGCGGGGAGAACCCACGTCTATGCCGATCAGTTGCAACGCTTTTTTGCAGGGAATGGGATTGACTTCGCAGAAGAGTTTCTTGACGAACGGATTTACCCGGAAGCCGAGCGCCGCCGCTTTTGCATAGTCTCCCTTTTGGCATAATTCGGTGATTGTGTGCATTTCGGCGGGGATTACGTTGGCGGCGACCGAGATGACGCCCTGCGCACCGATACTCATTGCCGGCACCGTCAGGCTGTCGTCACCGCTGTACCAAGCCGTTTTGCCGTGCAAGAGCCGTGCTACTTCCAATACCTGATCGATGTCGCCGCTGGCTTCTTTTACGCCTTGCACATTCTCCAGCTGACACAAGCGCGCTATGGTTTCGGGTTGCAAATTGAATCCCGTACGCGTGGGTACGTTGTAAACGATGATGGGCGTATGTACGGCGTCGTTAATGGCCTTATAATGCAGGTACGCGCCGTTTTGCGTGCACTTGTTGTAGTAGGGAGTAACGACCAATAATCCGTCCACGCCCAGCTCTTCGCACCTGCGGGAGAAAGCGATCGCTTCGGCTGTGTTGTTGCCGCCGCTTCCCGCAAACACGGGGATTTTTCCCGCCGCTTTGCGGATGCAGGCGCGAATCACGCTTTCGCGCTCTTCCTTTGTCATAGTGCTCGGCTCTCCGGTGGTGCCGCAAGCAAAGAGAGCGTCGGCGCCGCCGCCGATAACGTGGGTGAGGAGTTGATCGAGCGCCTCGAAATTGACGTTTCCGTTTGCATCGAAAGGGGTGACGAGCGCCACGCCCACGCCGCTGAATAAAGACATTTTTTCGTCTCCTTTGCCGTTTTGCGTCGGTTGCAAAACGTCCTATTTAATGATATATTCGAGAATCTGCACGGCGTTCGTAGCTGCGCCTTTGCGAATATTGTCGGCGACCACCCAAAGGTTCACGCCGCTCGGCACGCTCTCGTCGGTGCGTATGCGTCCCACGAATACTTCGTCGCGGTTTGCAAGTTCGCGGGGCGTGGGGTATACGCCTTTTTGCGGATCGTCCATCAGGATAACGCCGGGGGCGCTTTGCAAGACTTTGCGAACGTCGTCCGCCGTGACGTGCGGTTGCTTGAATTCCACGTTGATGCTTTCGCTGTGGCCGTAATATACCGGCACGCGTACCGTGGTTGCGGTGATGCGGAGCGAATCGTCGCCGATGATTTTACGCGTCTCGTTGATCATTTTTTCTTCTTCTTTCGTGTAGCCGTTGGGAAGAAATACGTCGATATGCGGCAGGACGTTGCCGAAGATGGGGCGAGGGAATTTTTTGGGAGCCGCTCCCGCGATGCCCTCTTCCAAGTCTTTGTACCCGCCCAAGCCTGCGCCGGATACCGCCTGATAGGTGGAATACACGATGCGCTCGATGCCGAATGCGCGGTGAAGCGGCGCCAAAGCGACTACGGCCTGGATAGTCGAGCAGTTGGGATTGGCAATGATGCCGTGATTTGCGGCGATGTCCTGCGGATTGACTTCGGGAACTACGAGGGGAACCGAGGGATCCATACGCCATTGACTGGAGTTGTCGATGACGACGGCGCCGCAGTCTGCGAAAATCGGCGCGAATTCCTTGCTGACCGATCCGCCTGCCGAAAAGAGCGCGTAATCGATTTTGCGTGCGCGGACGTTCGCTTCCGTCAGTTCCGTGATTTCGTATTGCTTTCCGCAAAAATCGATTTTGCCGCCCGCACTGCGTTTGGAAGCGAACGGGTAGAGGTTGCCTACGGGAATTTTACGTTCCGCGAGTACCTCGAGCATCTTTCTGCCCACCATTCCGGTGGCGCCGACAACGGCAATGTTGTACTGTTTCATTTTTCGAACTCCTTTTATACGATCCTCCGGCCCAAAGACCGAAAGGGGATATAGCAAAAAAGGCGGCACATCGCCGCCGCCGTAGTGTTCTTCGGGAATTACGCGTCGGTTAATGTGCTCCGTTTTACGCCGTGGCGTTACGACAGTTGCGGAGTATTAGCCCACGCACCCAACGATTGCCGCCTCTAAACCGTTCCGACGGTATCGTTTCGGCATAGATACCCTTTCGTCGGCCCGCTACGGTTGAGTGGGGAATCCCGATTACTCTTGCTCTACGCTCCTCATTAACAACCGTATGATAGCATACGGCGGCGTAAAAGTCAATCGCTTGCATAAACTTTTCGAAATTGTCGCTTGATTTGATTGAAAAATACGACGAGATGGTATATAATCTTATTATGGGCGATTTCGACTACCTCGTGTCTGCGCGCAGAACGCTGCATGCAATGCCGGAACTCAGCGAGTGCGAATACGAGACAAGCAAATGGATAGGCGAGCAGCTTCGGGCGATGGGACACAAGTTCCGTCGTATGGGGACGGGCATCGTATGCGACGTCAAGGGGGAGAAAACGTCCCGTACCATTGCGCTTCGCGCCGATATCGACGCTTTGCCCATCGTGGAAAAGACGGGAAAAGCGTATGCGTCGCAAAACGGCAGAATGCATGCGTGCGGCCACGACGGGCATACGGCTATGTTGCTTGCCGTCGCCAAAGAACTCGCCGTGCGTCGTCCGCGTTGCAATGTGCGCTTACTCTTTCAGTTCGGAGAGGAAGGAGACGGCGGCGCCGAAAAGATGATGGGCATGGGCGCGATTGACGGGGTGGAAGAAATTTATGCTTTCCACATGTGCCCGGAATTGGAAATCGGCACGGTCGCTTCTACCGACGGCGCCATGTTTGCCGGGACGGTGGAATTCGACGTGACGTTTTCCGGAATCGGCAGTCACTGTGCCGATCGGGACAAGGGCAAAGATGCGCTTGCCGCCGCCGCGTATTATTATGCAAAGTCGCGTGACGTCAATGCCGACTGTCGAGGGAATACGTTGTTTCATATCGGTCGGTTGGAGGGCGGTACGGCGCGCAATATCGTGGCTTCCGGCGCTGTCGCATATTGTTCGTTACGTTATTTCGATACCGACACAATGGACAAGCTGATGATGCGGTTGGAAAGTTGCCTTGTGGAGTGCGACAATCTGTTTGGCACCGAGCACCGTCTTGTCGTAAACGCCGTGTATCCGCCGCTTGTCAATCATCCCGCGGCGCTCAATAAGATCCGCGGTATCACGAAAGTGGCGGAGTGCGCGCCGCGTTTCACCGCCGAAGATTTCGCGTTTTATCTTCAAAAGATTCCCGGCTGTATGTGCTGGCTTGGGTGCAAAGACGAAAACCATGCGTCGCCGCTGCACAGC
>CAMUPJ010000058.1 GCA_947090725.1 uncultured Clostridia bacterium | reverse complement strand
ATCATTCGGCAAGCGCGCACGAATTTCTGCGGAATTTTGATATACGACGGATCGCTCGCAGGAAAACCGATTGCCGAATATACAGCGAATAGCGCATTGGGAAAGGCAACCGAACAATTTCCCAAAGTGCCCGACCTGCTCGGCAAATTGAATTTGGTAATAGGCGCCGTCGAATTGATAGACAGTTTTTTCGATGATCCCGTTACCATAAAGGCAAACCACGAAGGGAACGTTTTTACGGAACAGAGCAAAACGGTACAACAAAATGATCCGAATACGCTTGCTTTATCAAGGGCAGCGGCGATTTCGCCGAATTTATCGGAACACTTTTTTATCAATGACTATGCAGAGGCAATATTTTTATTCGACGATACGTGTGCCGAAACGCATTGTTATTTGAGCATCGGGTACGATATTGTAATAAGCGACGGCGGAGCGGACGCGGTTGAACTGAATACCGATTCTCGGGTGGTGGCAACGGAAAAAATCTTGTTCCAAAAGACAAAAGAGGCGCAAGAGGGGAGTAATGCAGGGTATAACCGAACCGACGAGAGCGAGCAGACCTGGCAATTCACGCCGAGCAGAACGGGAAAGTACACGATTTCGGTTTCCGACGGCGACGTGAAATGTTGGAATAAAGAAGAAGCCGATAATGCATCGTATTTCCCCGGAAACATTGGCTCAAAGTTTATTGCAGGAGAAACCTATTTTATTGCGGTAAAAGGGGTGCAGAACAGAACGTATACGCTGGATATCGAGTTTTCGCCCGAAATGCTTCCCTCGGGGACGCATACGATCACGATGCGGGGGACGGATTTGTTGTATTATACGGTCGGCACGGAGACGACGAAAGTGTTGAATCTGACGCTTTCGCAATCGACGGATATCCGCGTGTCGGTTTGGAACGGCGAATACGCAATAGGGGAACTTACGCAAGACAGCATAAAAGGCGTACTCTTGAACGGGCGTACCATCTTAAAGATAGAAAATTTGTCCGACGAAGAAAATACATTTACTTTGGCGGTGGAATCGGCGCAGGATATCGAATTGAATCAATCGTATCGTAGCGAAGCGTTCGGAAGCGTATTTTTACGGTTTGTGCCTGAATGGAGCGGCGGATATACCATGGAAGTTACCGAGACGCCGTTTGCGGATATGCGGATATATGATGCGAACATGACGGAAATCGCGCGTTACAATACGAATACTCCGATACGATTCGAGGCTACGGGAGATGAAACGTATTATATTCAATTAAATTCCGAAAGTGTGGGCGTGAATCGTATTGAAGCGACGGTGCGGTTGACGCCCGAAGCGTTGCGATTTGCACAAAATAACATTGTGCAATCCGCTTCCAAACAAGTATACGCTTTTGTTGCGGGTGATTTCGAAGGGAATTATGTGTTTTTTGCGGAGAACGGCTTGGTGGCGGAAGTGTATGACGAATCTTTGCAACTCGTGTCACAAAGGAAAGAAGATACCGTATACGCATATTTGGAGGAAGGGAAATCGTATTTTGTCGTAACGCAAGGTGCAAAGGGCAAGTATGCGCTTACCGTCGGCATACTGTCGTCTGCGCAACTGACGGGACAATTCAACGACCGGGGGAATGCGGTAATCGAATTTCGACCCGGAGTCAGCGCCGAATATGCCGTCCAAGGGGTGGAAAAATATACTTGGTATACGTCGGATTTGGTAAAAACCGATATACTGTTTGCGGGGAACACCTATTACGCTCGGATAGAAGGAGATTCCTGCGGCCGATACGACGTTACGATTTCTCCCCATGCGGAACAATTGTATTCGGGTAATCTATATAATCTTTCCGCAAAATTGTATAAAGTGCAAATCGGCGAAAATGCACATATCAGGACGTATTGTGCAAACGGCGTTTTCAGCGAATTTGTCCTGTACAATCTAACGCTTACCCAAGTCGTATTACGCGGCTCGGCGGATTCCGAACCGATATATACGAACTTGCCGTACGGTATGTACTATATGTATCTGAACATATACAACGGTGACGTGGTGTCTTTTGAACTCATAGACAACGATGTATCGCAGACATCCGTATCTTGCGGCAGTCCGATTGTTTTTTCGTTGGGTCCCGAGCATCCTACGTATTACCGATTCGATTGCGAAACGACGGGGACGTATTGGTTGCGCCTTACCACGGTAAGAAGCGTTGGGTATCGGATTACCGTTGTGGAAGAGAATTCTTCCCGCGTTGTTTCCGTAATGCAATCTACCGAGCAGGAATGGGCGTACTCGGACAATACGATTTTACGACTGTCGTATTCCATGGAACTTTTTGCGGGAAATGTATATTGTATCAGTCTTTCGAGCAACAGCAACGATGCGGTAGAGGGCAATCTTCTGTTCGGGGTACCCGCGCGTGTATACCAAGTATCGATAGGGAAAACCGTTGTGTATCGTTATGGAGATACGTCTACACAGTCGATTCCCGTGGTAATGGGGGAAACCTATACTTTGGCATGGGCATATAATGCGGATGCTTCGCTGAAAGATTTGAACTGGAAGTTCGAGGATAATCACAATCCGAATATGATCGCAAGTCGGGTGTCCGACGACGAAATGAATATCGGATTCGACGTCACATTGCATATGCAAGAAGTGCGCATACAGTTTAAGGATGATTTCGGGGTTTATAGTATCGGATTGATATTGAAATTTCCTGTGCAGGCAACTATTGAATTGAATGCGAATTATCAGTTGACGGTTCGGTTACAAGACGAAACGGGTGCGGCTTGGACGGATAGCGACGTGTTGAAAAAGACCGAATTGATTGCGAATAACGTAGTGCAAACCTGGATTTACGATACGGTTGCGGATATCGGAACCTTGCCCATTTTAGAATCCGTTCCGATATATGCCAGAGTGACACTATCGGTTAACGGAAGAACATATGAATGCACGACCGATGCGGTGATGTATAACGTAACATCTGTAGGTTTGGCGGGGTACAATGCGAACAACTATATGTCAACCAAAAGACTTGTGATCAATGCGCAAAACGACAGGGCGACACAATACACAACAATTGAAATTCCGCAAAACGTTAAATATCTGTTTATAGTGGGAAAAGCAAGCGTGGAGTATATTGGAGTGGAGTTTAAGCTCATTGGCGTAACTTCTTTGTACATAAAAAACTTTCGTGCGATTTTTTCCACCGTTACTATGGAAGCGGAAGCCGTTTCGCTGACCGCAATAGGACAGGTATCCTTCAAAACAATTGTTACCGATGCAGTGGTAAAAGCGAAACAACTTGGGATTTATATAGAAGGGACATTGGAAATTATCGCCCAACAAAGTGCGACAGGCGGGAGCGACGGAGCCGCGGGATTACAATGTTCGGGGAATCTGACTATAGGCGGGACAAGTGATAGCAAGATTACGGTTCACGGTGCGGACGGAACAGACGGGAACATCCAAAAACGGATCGGGGGCAACGGCGGAATCGGCATAAGTTGCCGTTCCCTGTCGTTGTGGGAGTGTGCGTATGAATTTGTCGGCGGCCGCGGCGGCAATGGCTATGTGGGAGCCGACGGAAAGAACGGCGGCAACGGAGAAGATGGCGGCCGCGGCGGAAACGGAGCTTCGCAAGTTATTTGTTCGGGTGGAATTGTTTTCGGGGTCAAGCCGATTGCGATAGGAAGCGCGGGCGGAAACGGCGGTGACGGTGGCCGCGGCGGTGACGGCGCCGATGGAACAGCTGCCGACCGTAACGGAAAGAACGGCGGCGCAGGTGGCAACGGTGGTTACGGCGGATCGGGTGCGTATTATATTGAAGCGATGAATATAAACAGTTCGATTGCGGCGACGGGGCTGAACGGCATCGGTGGTCGGGGCGGCAACGGGGGCAACGGAGCAAACGGGTCGGACGATACTTCGGTGAGCGGAGGCGCGACGGCGGGCGGAAATGGCGGCAACGGCGGTAAAGGCGGCTGGGGCCGACAGTACGGACAGATGGGCAATGGGGGCAACGGTGGCAACGGCGGCGACGTGGGCAGTTACGGAAACGGCAAGCGAGGCGGCGACGGCGGCCACGGATATATAGGCGGCAACGGCGGCAACGGATCGCGGGGCAGAACAATCGGGAAAGACGGTGGCAACGGCGGTAACGGCGGCAACAGTTGGGTGATTTCGGGTGCGGCTTCTTGCGGCGAGACGGCGCGCGTCGGGTCCGGCGGCACGGGCGGCGCCAAAGCCACAGGCGGCAAGAAGGGTGCGGACGGAAGCAGCGGAACCACTGTAACCCGCAGTGACAACGCATTCTTTTAACGGATAATAACGGCTATGCGCAAAAACGCTCCGCATTTGCGGAGCGTTCTTGTATTTTGACGGTACTTGTCATTGCGAGCGAGAGCGAAGCAATGCTCCGCATGAAGCAGGAAAGGCCTACTGCGAACAGCGCGTTCTCATGGAAGGGATTGCCGCGTCACTCACTACGTTCGTTCCTCGCAATGACACTCTTACCACGCACGGATTGCCGCGTCGCGCCTGTGGCGCTCCTCGCAATGACAGGCTAATTGCAGCCGTCATGCACTACGTTCGTTCCTCGCAATGACACTCTTACCACGCACGGATTGCCGCGTCGCGCCCGTGGCGCTCCTCGCAATGACAGGCTAATTGCTACTGTCATGCCCGGATGCGTTCCTTGCAATGACAAGGCAACCATGCCTGAAAGCGTGCCCTTGCACTTAGCAGGTGCGACCCACGTCGGTGTTGTCGCAGGTGCGGCACTGCAACGCTTTTACGGGATGCTTGCTTTCTTCGAAGCGGTAATCTTCTCCCGCTTCGGTGATATATTGTTCGATCACGTTGTGGCTGGCCACGTTGCCCGACGACCCGTTGACCGTGTCGTTGTACTTGAAGAACTCGTAGTTCTCGGGGACGTTACAAACTTCCGTGTATTCTTCCAGCACCGAAGTGTTGTTGACGGTGTTGGAAAGCACGTTTCGGATATACTTCTTGTTGTTTTCCACGTTTTTGTCGAAGGAGAGCAAGAGCGGGAATTCGCCTACGGGAATGACCTGTTGCCAATCTTTCTTTTCGTACTTGCGAAGCATATTGGCGGCGGCGTGCAGGTGTGCGATTTCCATTTGCAGATGTTCTTCCCAGATATCGCGCACGTAGGCGTCGGTTTCGTCTTCCATCAACGAATAGTACACGTAGCATTCGGTGTATTCGTGGCAAAGCGCCATCTCGAGCCAGGTCGCGTTGGGATCGATCAGGCTTTCGTATTGCGTTACGTGCTGTTCTTCGATCATGGCGATTTCGCTGTAAAGCTTGCGCCCGAGCTTGGTTTGGTGCGTCTGCCCGATGTTCATATAGTAATTCATCGTCTGCTGTTCGGCGGCGGTGATGATCATAGTGTGCAGGTTGGTCAGCATATCGGAAGAACCGCGCGGGGCAAAACGGCGCACGTCGTCAAACGGGTATCTGTGTTCGCTGATCGTGGGGCGGCCGGGCATGATTTCGGTGTAGCTACCCACAAGCCGTTCGCCGCGGATGCCCTCTTCCATCTCCAAAAGATCGCTGTAGCGGTACAGATGGTCGAAGTCTTCGAGTAGCGCAAAATCGAGCGCCGCTTTCACGTACGGATCGGGGTCGGTCTGCGCCATAATGGCAGTCAGATCCACGGCAAGCTGTTCGTACGAAATCGTCGTCTCCAACGTGCTTTCGTCGATGGGCTTGAGCATGGAAATACGCTTTTGCTGTTGTTGCTCGATGCGACGGGTGAGCGCCAACTCGCGGCGGATATCGTTGTTGTTGCAATGCCGCGCAAAGTTGTGCAAGAACCACTGCGCCTCGAACTCGGTGCCGTTGGCAAGGATAATGCGTACCTTTGTGTACGGATCGACTTCGTTCTTGTCGTAGGCCCGCGGGTACAGTTTGTTCCAGTTGAGGAAGCACTTTCCTATGGGCATCGGCTTGACGGTAAAGGGATTGAAGGCCATAAATAATTCTCCTTATTGTTGATATTGTGTAGTTTGTCCCATTGTGCCGCCCGCTATACTCCCCCGAGCGTACGACAAAATCCATACGCTTTTTTCAAAAATGTGGCTTTGCCACCCGATAAATAACTTGAACCAAAACAAAAAGTGTGGTATACTAACTCTATTATATCTTTCGAGGAGAAACAAAAAGCAGACAATGCACCCATATCAGATAGGAATATTGGTTGCCGTTATCGCGATGATCCTGATGTCGGGATTTTTCTCGGCGTCGGAGATGGCGTATTCCACCGTCAATAAGATACGGCTCCGTACCATGGAGGCAAACGGAAACCGCTCGGCCAAACGCGCACTGCACCTTTTGGACCGATACGACCGCTTGCTCAGTACTATTCTCATCGGAAACAATATCGTGAATATCGTGGCATCCACGCTTGCCACTATCCTGTTTGCGGGACTGATCCGCAACGAACAAATCGCGGCCGTGGTATCTACCGCTGCCGTAACGATTGCCGTGCTTATCTTCGGGGAAATCACGCCCAAGACGCTTGCCAAAAACTTTGCCGAAGGGTTCGCCATGCGGATTTGGCCTATCCTTGTATTCTTTATGGTCATACTGTGGCCCATCGACATCATTTTGGTGCCTTGGAAAAAGTTGATCGGCCGCATCAAATCCAAAAACACCGCGGCGATTACCGAAGACGAACTCATCACCTATGTGGAAACGGCGCAAAACGAGGGCGGCATCGACGAACACGAATCGCGTCTGATCCGTTCGGCCATCGAATTCGAAGACCTCGATATCGACGATATCATGGTGCCGCGGGTTAACGTGGTGGCCATCGAAGAGGGCGAAAAGTACGAAACCATCGCCGATCTTTTTCTCGACAACGGATTTTCGCGTATGCCTGTGTACAGTAAGACCATCGACAGCGTAATCGGCATCGTACACGAAAAAGATTTCTATAAACTGTATCGGCTCCCCGCCGAAAAGCGTCCCGCATCCATCAAAAGCATTGTACAACCGGTGATCTGCGTTTCGCCGAGCATGAAGATCAGCACGGTGCTCCGTATGCTCCAGAAGGGCAAAGTGCACATGGCGATCGTGGTGGACGAGTTCGGCGGCACTGAAGGAATCGTGACGCTGGAGGATATTCTGGAAGAACTTGTCGGCGAAATCTACGACGAGCACGACGAAGTAGAGGTACTCAGCCGCAAAGTGGGCGACGACGAATATATCATCTCCGGCACGCATAATCTGGAAGATATGTTCGAGGAATTCGGCATGCACGTGCGCGAAGAGTTCGATTCCACCACCGTCGGCGGTTGGATCACCGAAAAGATCGGCAAAATTCCCGCCGCGGGCGAAAAGCTCACCTTCGAAAATCTGGAGATTGCCGTTACCAAAGCCAACAACAAGCGCGTGCTCGAAGTGCGCGTCAAGGTCAATCCCGTAGAGGAAGAGCCGGAGAGCGGGCTGGAGAAGTTGCTGTCGGGACTGCGCGACAGAGACAAAGACCGCAAAGAAACGGAAGAAGAGAAAAGCGAACCCGCGGAAGAAAGCGACGATTTGTCCGCCTCTGCGACGGATCGGGCTTCCGCTTCCGACGGTGTGGCGCATTCCGATAAACCCGAGAGCGAGACCTGACATCCGCGCCGATGGGCGCAAACGAACGTATCATGTGGGAAGAACTGACAGACGCGCTTCTCGACACGCTCAAACTCGTGCCGTGGCTACTGGTCATGCACGTGCTGATCGAAGTGTTCGAGTATCACGCCGTTTCCAAAATCAAATTCAATAAAGCGCTTCGCGGTCCGCTTGCTCCGCTTATCGGCGGGGTGAGCGGAATTTTGCCGCAATGCGGGTTCGGCGTGGTGGCCGCCGATCTGTACAGTCGCAAAAGCATACGCCTCGGTACGCTCTTTGCCGTGTTTATCGCAACCAGCGACGAAGCGATCCCCATTCTGCTCAGCGCGCCCACCGCGCAATCGGCAACCAAATTGGGCGTGCTGTTGGCGTGTAAACTGGCGGCGGCGTTGATTGCAGGGTATGCGCTGAATATTCTGCTCCGCAAGCGAGAGCTTTCCGCCGTAGACGACGGTATCGTCGTGCGCGGATGTCACCGTCACGAATTGGGCGAGCATAGCCACGAAGACCATGCGCACGCCCCCGACCACACGCACGAGCATCCCGCCCGAGACGAAGGGACGGAGAATTGCCACGGCGCTTGCGCCGCAACCGCGGCGTCCGATGCGTCGGACGGAGAGACGGGCACGCAAAGCGTGGCAAAAAAGCAATTCGATTTCCGATGCTTCGTGTTGCATCCGCTGTTGCATACGCTTACGGTGGCGGGATATATTCTGATCGTCAACGTGGTGTTTGCGGTGATTCTGTATTTTGTGGGGGAGGCGCGACTCGAGGCGTTTCTCTCTTCCTCGAAATTTTATCAGCCGTTGCTTGCCGGACTTGTGGGACTCATTCCCAATTGTGCCGCCAGCGTGGTTTTGGCGCAGATGTTTGCGCGCGGTAGTATTACGTTGGGGGCCGCTTTTGCGGGACTGAGCGTAAACGCGGGATTGGGGTTGGCCGTGCTTTTGCGCAAAAACCGCCCCATGAAAGACAATTTCGTCATTGCGGCGGGATTATACGCTTACAGTGTGGCGGTGGGGCTTTTGCTGAGTTTTATTCCCCTGTAAACCGCTTGCGGCACTTGACGAATTGCGTCGGGAATGCTATACTACCGAATATGAGTTACACCGCACTATATCGCAAATACCGCCCGCAGAAGTTCGACGACGTAATCGGGCAGAATCATATCACCGAGACGCTTGTCAACCAGCTGAAAACCGAGCGGGTGGGGCATGCGTATCTGTTTACCGGAAGTCGGGGGACGGGAAAAACAACGTGCGCCAAAATTTTTGCGCGTGCCGTGAACTGCTTGCATCCCGTAGGGGGTTCGCCGTGCGGAGAATGCGACGTATGCCGCGCGCTCGCCGACCCTTCCAATATCGATATTCTGGAAATCGATGCGGCGAGCAACAACCGTGTGGATGAAATCCGCGAGATTCGCGAACGGGTGAAGTACCCTCCCGTCAACGGGAAATATAAAGTATATATTATCGACGAAGTACATATGCTGACCGACAGCGCGTTCAACGCGTTGCTCAAAACGCTGGAAGAGCCGCCGGCCTTTGTGATTTTCATTTTGGCGACTACCGAAGTGCATAAATTGCCGGCCACCATTCTTTCGCGTTGCATGCGGTTTGACTTTCGGTTGGTATCGGTCGATCTGCTGGCCGATAATATCAGGCAAATCTTCGATCGGGAAGGGAAACCTTACGAAGAGGATGCCGTGCGGTATATCGCGGGGGCGGGAGAAGGCAGCGTGCGCGACAGTCTCTCTATTGCCGATATGTGTCTCAGTCGCGCCGAGGGCAAACTGACGCTGTCCGACGTGCTCGACGTGCTGGGCGCCGCCGACCGCGGAAAAATCCGCAAATTGGCCGAGCATATTCTGCAAGGATCCGCCCGCGAAATTCTGCTGGGGATCGACGAGCTTACCAAGCTCGGGAAATCGGTAAGCCGCATTGCCAAAGACGTGTTGGGATGTGCCCGCGATCTGTTGGCGCTCAAGACGGGCGCCGATTCGTTGGTCATTGACACGGCGGAAAATCTGGCGGCATTGCGCGCTTTGGCCGAGACGGCTACTTCGGACGAGTTGACGGTGATGATTCGCACGCTCAGTGCGGTCGACGCGGAACTGCGGTATAGCGTAAGTCCCAAAATCGTATTGGAAACGGCATGTCTGCGTGCGGCCAAGCCGACGGGGAACACTTCCGAAGAAATGAGCGCCCGTATGGCGCGGTTGGAAAAGCAGGTGGAAGCGTTGGCGGCAGGCGGTATACGCGCGGCGAGCGAACCCGTGCCGGAGCAAACGCCGCCGGCGGAACCGGCGGGGGATATCGATGCGCAGGGCGTTTGGGGAAAGTTGATTACCTATTTCCGCAAGAACGGCCCCATGCGGTTGTATTCGTTGCTGTGTAATACGCGCGACGTGCGCGCGGAGGGAGGCGTGCTCACGATCTACCCTGCGTCGGATGCGGAATTTTTGCAATTTTCCGACACGGAGACGCAGACGCTTTTGTCGGGGGCTTTGGCGCAATGCGGTCTGGCGCTGCGGTTGCAGGTGGAGAAACAGGCGACGGGGCCGGATATGGACAGCGAAATCGAGCGGATCAAAAAAATGATTGCCGGCGGAAAGGCAAAACTCAACATTACCCGATAAGCGTTTTCGGGACGCGTGGATTTTTTTGTAAAATCATAAAGGAGAATATAGAGAGTATGGGTAGATTTCAAGGCGGATTCGGCGGCGGCGGATTCAACATGCAACAGATGATGCGGCAGGCGCAGAAGATGCAGGAACAAATGGCCAAAGCGCAGGAAGAATTGGGAGAACTGACGGTGACCGGTACGGCCGGCGGCGGCATGGTGGAAATCGATCTTTCCGGAAAGCGCGACGTGGAGGCCGTCCGTATCAAGCCCGAAGCGGTGGATCCCGACGACGTGGAGATGTTGGAAGACCTCGTGTCGGCGGCGCTCGGCGACGCATTGGCCAAAGTGGCGGAGAAAGAAAAGGAAATGATGCCGATGGGCGCGGCGGGTTTGCTGTAAGATGAAGCAACTGGACTGCATATTGCGGCTTGCCAACAAGTTTGCGCGGCTTCCCGGCGTGGGCGCCAAAACGGCGCAACGCTACGCGTACAGCGTGATCGATATGTCGCCGCAGGAAGCGGAAGAATTTTGCGATGCGCTTCGCGACGTCAAAGCACAGGTGCGCTATTGCAAGACGTGCGGAAATTTTACCGACAAAGAAGTGTGCGATATCTGCGCGCGCAGGGATCCGAGCGTCATTTGCGTGGTTGCGTACCCCAAAGACGTGTTGGCGCTCGAGCGCGTATCGGGGTATCGCGGCGTATATCACGTATTGCACGGCACGCTTTCGCCGCTTGAGGGGCGCGGCCCCGACGCTTTGCGCATCAAAGAACTGCTGGCGCGCCTGGACGGTGCGGAAGAAGTGATCCTTGCGACCAACACCGACGTGGAGGGGGAAGCGACCGCCATGTATCTGGCGCGTCTCTTAAAACCGATGGGCGTGAAAGTGACCCGTATCGCGCAGGGAATCAGCATGGGAAGCGAGCTGGAATACGCCGACGAAGTGACGCTCTTGAAAGCGCTGGAAAAACGCACGGAATTGTAACCGCTGTCGGCAGACCGATTCGGATGACGGGAAAGGCTTTTCTTTGCGGTTACGGAGAAAAGCTTTTGTGGTTTTTTGCGGCTTTGGAAAGGATTTTGACGGTATAAGCGGACATAAACGCAAAAAATGGCACAAAAAACACAGAAAATAGCATAATTATTTTGGGAAAGGGTATTTACAAACGCGGGGTGGTAT
>CAMUPJ010000057.1 GCA_947090725.1 uncultured Clostridia bacterium | reverse complement strand
AAGACCGCCGCTATCGACCACTCAGCCAACTTTCCAAGTTAAAATATTAAGTTTTTGGACGCAAAATCAAGTGAAAATGATTTTGTAGAAAAATTTGTTGAAGTCTACAATTTAGGACTTCCGTTGTAGAAATTGTCAACCGCTCACACGGTTATGATTTACCGCTCAAAACAAGCCGTTTTAAGCCGAAAATCAAGCGTTTGAGCAAATCTCAAAACAATCAAGCAAAGCCGTTGTAGAAAGATTTAGGGGAATAAACCCATTGAAATCAATCGCATTTCAAGACAGCTCCGTTATGACCACTTCGGTATGCCTCCGCAATGCAATCAGTATAATATAACCGAGGGAGGAATGTCAAGCGGAACGTTTGCGGTAATCGATTGCGTAGGGGGCAAGAGCGGGTATAGTCGATTTTCGGCACGGCGGCAAACGGAGAGCGGTACTTGCGAATAGACACATATGCGCATCTATTCGTTTTTCGACTCTTCTCCGAGCGCTTTTTGCGACAAGCGCAGAATTTCGGGGCCGTATTTGGCTTTGTTGCGGTTTAGGATGTGGGTGTATACGGGATGCGCGACAACCATGAGCGCTACGCCTACCGCCGCGACAACGGCGCCCCACAGATATATTGCCCACTCGAGGAGCATGGTAAAGCCGGTGCCGAATACGAGTACTCCGACGATTCCCAAACACAAAGCCAGTATGCGAGGGAACGTTTTGGTGCGTTTGTCGAGCGCGCGGATCTGCTCGATGTCCGACTTTTCCGCAGGGGGAAGATAGTCGTTGCGTATTTCGAGAATCTCGCGGCGCTCCTGCCGGGTGGGGGCGGAGTACGAGTAGCGGAACGGTTCTTTTTTCGATGGATCGGGATTACTCACCGTCGGTGTCTCCTTGCAGAATTTGTGCGTTGTTTTGTGCGGACAGAGGGGGTTGTTCGGTGTTTTGCCGATGCAGTTGTTGCAGTTGCTTATTGGCGCGTACAATCATAAAGACGCCCAGAAGAACGGTAGCGGCGCATACCAGCCCGCCTGTGACGGCATTGAGAAATTTGAAATCGCTTGCCCCGGAAAATTCCCGTATCATAGCGGTTTGCAAAGCAATCAGCGAGACCAGCGCATCGGCAAAGTTGATATTGCGTATCGCGCGTACCGTCATGTCGTCGTTTTTGCGGGCTTTTATCAAATTGACGATACTCATGACTACTTTGGTAAAAGTATAAGCGGCGGCCACGTATATCATCATGCCGGCGTACATAAACGACCTGCGGGACAGCATCATCTGTACGACGGCGGCACTGAGAGCAAGCGGGAGACACACGAGCAGAATGCCGCAAGCGCGGTATGTGCGTATTTCGCGCTTTTTCAATTCGAATACGCTTTCTTCCGATTTGCGTTTGCGTTTGTGGTAAAAGAGTATGCCGCCCCGCATACTTGCGAGCATGGCATAGTATACGGCGAGTGCGCCGTACCATACGGAAAGCGACAGAATGGCGATCGTTCCGTTAAAGACGGCGTAGGCGAAACTGACGGTAAGCGAACCGATGGCAAAAATGATGGTGCGAAAGCCGTAGGTGTGAAGCAGTTTGTCGGTAAATTCGTATTTTTGCGCCCAATTCGTGATCTGCCGCTTAATGCGCGGGACGAAATAGATAATCGTGTATATGGTATAGGCGAGAAGAAGCGCCGCGAGGGCGAACAAAATATAGGCGAGGAATTGCAGTCGGGTGTAGTCGCTCCATAGGGTGACCAGCAAAATCGATCCGGCTATCGAGGCGGCGGCAAAAATATAAAGGAATACGAGCCAAAACCCGTGCGGCGCCTTCAGCCAAGCCAGAAATCTGCGTAGAGCGTTCATGCGACGGCGTCTCCGAGCGTAACGGTAAACGTACTGCCTTTGCCTTCTTCGCTTTCTACCGAAACGGTGCCGCCGATCGTGTCGATGACCTTTTTGACGAGCGCCAACCCAAGCCCGTTGCCTTCCTGCGAATGGGAGGTATCGCCCTGATAAAACTTGTCGAAGATGCGCGCGCCCACTTGGGCGGAAATACCGCATCCCGTATCGGATACCTGCACGACGGCCTGTCCGTCGCGATTTTGCAGACGAACGCGCACGTTTCCGCCGCAATCGGTGAATTTGACGGCATTGGAGAGCAGATTGTTGAATACGATTTCAAGATACCGCGGATAGGACAATACGGTGATTTCCTCCAAATCGCAGTCGAGCGAAATGTTCTTTTCCTCGATTTTCGTTTCGTATCCGAGTATGGATTGCGCGAGCAATTCGTCGAGTCGCACGGGTTCGCTTTGTTCGCCGATACCGTGATTTTCCAGACGGTTGAGCTTGAGCACGTTGCCCACAAGGTCGGTCAGTTTTGCGGACGCGTCTATCAATGTGCGAACGTAGAGCGCTCTTGTTTCGGGGGAAAGCGCGGTGTCGGTCAGCGCCACGGCGTAATTGCGAATGACGGAAAGCGGCGTCTTTAGTTCGTGCGATACGTTGGAAAGAAAATCGGATTTGAGCACTTTGTCTTTGGACAACTCTTCCGCCATTTTGTTGATATTGTCCATAATGTAGTCGTATTCGTTGAAACGGTCATAGCGGCGGGGAATCTCGAGTCGTACCGAAAAATCTCCCGCCGCAATTTTTTCGGTAGCGTCGAGAATCTTTCCGACGGGGATATCCACCATATATTTGCGCCGCAACGCATCTATCAGAGTGGCGACGGCGGTAAGCACAAAAACGACCGCAAGCATCAGAATTGCGATGACGTGTTTGCGCCCCGCAAACCGATCGGCGACGGCGCTGTATACAAGCACCGCTACCGTAAGGATGGCGGCAACGAGCAGAAAAAAGCTGACATACCCGATCAAAATGTTTTCGCGGCTTTTGCGTTTTCTCACTTGAGTACCGCCTTGTATCCGAGACCGTGTACGGTGACGATCTCGAATCCGTCGCATCGCGCGGTTTTTTCGCGCAGTTTGGCCATATATACGTCTACCGTGCGCGACGTGGCCGACGAATCGTAGTCCCAGAATTCATCCATGAGTTGCGCCCGTGTAAACGTTCGCTTGGGGAAGGAGAGGAATTTGAAAAGAAGATCGAATTCCCGCACGGTCAGCGGCAATTCTTCGCCGCAAAGATAAGCGGTGTGTTCGTCGCTGTTCATGCGCAGATTGCCGGCTGTCAATTCGCGGCTTCGTTCGATATTGGCTCTGCGCAACAGGGCCTCCACGCGCACGAGAAGCAGATCGGCATCGAACGGTTTGACCATATAGTCGTCAATGCCCGAGCGATATCCGCGCATTTGCGACGGTTTGTCGTCCAGAGCGGTCATAAACAGTATGGGAATCTGTTTGTCGGTTTTCCGCACTTGTTCCGCCAGTGCAAAACCGTCCACGTGCGGCATCATGATATCGCTGACGATCATATCGAACGGTTCTCTTTCCAAACGTTCCAAAGCTTGCGCGCCGTCAAAACATCCGACAGCCGTATATCCGTGTCCGGTAAGCGCGGTACATACAAGTGCATTGAGCGCTTTATCGTCTTCTGCGACCAATATCCTGATCATCTGCAATTCCTCCGCCGGTTGTTCGTAAATACAGTGTAGCGCCGAATTATTGATATATTGCAAAAAATATGTTAAAGAATTGTAAAAGGAGAGGGTAATATTATTATAACAAAAACGCTTCGCTTTTACAATCGTTTCCGCCGTTTTTCTTTTGCATAGGGAGTACTGCCGAGAATAGAAAAACCGTACCGCAAACCGCGGCACGGCGTGTCGATCGAGAGAGTAAAACCTATACAGAGGAGACGCAAAGCCTCCTTTGCAAAACAATCGCTATATGGGATTTTATGAGAACGGTTACAGGTTAAACTGCTTGTGCGTCCGCTTGCTTCTTGGCTTTTTCGAATTCCGCCAGCACAATTTTGCGCAAGTGTTCACGCGTCTCGGTATTCAAAGGGTGAACGATATCTTTGAATTCTCCCGTCGGCGTCTTTTTGCTGGGCATCGCAATAAAGTAGTCTTCCGCACCTTCGATAATCTTTACGTCGTGAATGACAAAACAATCGTCGATGGTAATCGATGCAACGCCTTTGAGTTTGCCTTCGTCGGCTTTGACCAATCTGATGCGTACTTCCGTGATGTTCATTTTTTCCCTGTTATAACCCCTTTACAAGTAGTTTCGTTGTTATTATTATACTACAAATTTCGCAGTTGTGCAATATTTTATGCATAAAAAAGCATGGAGAAATTACGTTTTTTATGTAAATTGTTCCACATGCTTATTGTTTTTTGTGGAAAAACTGCGAACGTGCGTGCTTTTTCGCGTACTTTTCCGACGGGATTCGGGGAGACGGAAATACAGGAAAACCTCCGAGAGAAACCGCTTTTTCGGGAGTTGGGCACCAAAATAAACGAATGCGAATACAGTAGAGTATGAGAATTCATTTTATCGGTTGCGAGGGCGCCAGCATGAAGGTGCTTCGCAAAATAGCGGAAGCGGACGGCGCCGAGACGTCCGGCTCGGATACGGCGCTGGACGGACACGACGAAGCGTTTGTGCGCGGCGCGGATACGGTTGTGTATTCGTCGGCGATTGCGGACGACAACCCGGAACTGCGGTACGCGTATGCGCAGGGATTGCGGGTCGTATCCCGCGCCGAGTTTCTCGGCGATACGGCAAAGCGATACCAAACGGTGATTGCGGTGGCGGGCAGTCACGGAAAAACGACCTGTACCGCAATGCTCGGGAGTATTTTTGCGCCGCTGAACGCCACCGTGCATCTGGGGGGCGAATACGACGGTGAATGCGGACATGTGGGCGGCAAACGGCTTTTCATCACCGAAGCATGCGAGTATAAACGCAACTTTTTGTATTTGTTGCCGCGCGTATCCGTTGTGCTCAACGTAGAACTCGACCACACCGATTATTATCGGGATCTCGACGATATTACGGGCGCGTTCCGTGTTTTTTCGCGCAGTGCGCCTGTACGCATACTGTGCGCCGACGACGAAAACAGTAAACCGCTACGGGAAGGCAAATACATCGGATTCGGGATGGGAGCGGATTGCGAATACCGCGCCGAAGAAGTCGTATCGGAGAAAGGCGGTACGCGATTTACGCTTTCGCACTTCGGGCGGCCGATGGGAGAAGTGCATCTGCGCGTTTTGGGTCGACACAATGTGTACAACGCGTTGGCGGCGGCCGCCGCCGCATTTGCCGTGGGGATGGATTTCGACGGAGTCAAACGCGGACTCGAGCGTTTTTCGGGTGCCGCGCGGCGGTTGGAATATCTCGGAGAGCGGCACGGCTGCGACGTATATACCGACTATGCGCATCACCCGCGGGAAATCGAGAGTACGTTGCGGTCGTTGCGGGACGCGGGCTACGGGCGGATCGCAATTGCCTTCGAACCGCATACATATTCGCGTACGATTTCGCTTTTGCCGGCGTTTACCGAGGCGATTTCCTTGGCCGACGACGTTTTGCTTGCGGATATTTACGCCGCGCGGGAAGCGCCGCAAAGAGGCGTCAGCTCGCAGTTGTTATGCCGGAAACTGATCGAGAGCGGACGGCAGGCACGCTGTTTCGGGACTTTTTTCGAGCTGAACGAAGCGGCGGAGCGTTTGGCGCAACGCGATGCGGTACTGGTGTTTTGCGGCGCGGGCACCATCGATATTGCCGCCCGCAAGTTTGCGGCGCAAGGATAAACCGAACGGATAAAAAGAATGTGCATATGCGCACACTATACACGTATGAAAAAGAAACTTCTTTCGGTCATTCTGTGTTTGTGCGCTTTGCCGCTGTGCGGTTTTGCGTTTGCCGAGCCGTCGGTGCGTTGGGTGGATTTCAATGCCAGCGAGTGGGCGTTGCGGGCGTGTCTTAAATACGAGGCGGAGTTTTACGGATCGGACAGCGGATATAACTTCGCCGATGCGGTGGCCTATTTGGCATTCAAAAACGGCAATCGCTTTTCCAAAGCAAAGGATGAAAAGACGTTGAAAAATCTTGCGGAACGGTTGCGCGGCGGAGAAAAGTTTCACGAAATTATGCCGGATACCGATTACGCGGCCTACCTGCGTACGTCGTACGGCGCAGTACTCTCTCCCTTGGTGGGCGATTATATCGAAGAAGCTACGGGGGAGCGCAAGCACGGATTGCGGTGTCCGTTTCCTTTGGCGGCGGGGCATTGGTACAATCATTACGACGACTTCGGCAACTCGCGCAGTTTCGGTTATAAAAGACGCCACTTGGGGCACGACATCATGGGAAGCGTCGGAACGCCCATTGTGGCGGTGGAGGGCGGCACGGTGACGGAATGCGGTTGGAACCGCTACGGCGGCTGGAGAGTGGGGATACGTTCCGACGATTCGCTCCGCTACTATTATTACGCGCACTTGCGAAAGGACAAGCCGTTTGCCGAGGGAATGGAAGTAGGCAAGCGGGTGGAATCGGGGGATATTATCGGATATTTGGGGGTTACCGGATATTCCGATAAAGAAAACGTGAATCTCAAATCGTGCAGTCCGCATCTGCATTTCGGTTTGCAACTCATCTTTTCGCCCGAGCAGGAAAAAGGCCCCAAAGAAATCTGGGTGGATCTGTATGCGCTGACCCGATTTCTGGCGTCGTACCGCGTGCAGGCGGTGCGCGACGACGGCGGCGCGTACGTGCCTGCCGCCAGGCGGCTTTGGGCCTGATCCGCCGCAAATTCCCATCGCACATTTTAACCAAAATCTAATCTTATATATATTGACGGGCATTGTCGCTATAGAGTAAAATGAAAGTAAATCAAGACGGATGGAAGAGAAATTTATGGCGAAGAAAGTGGTACAGCCCGACGGCAAAGGGAAGCCGGTCAAAAAGAAAAAGCACGGGTGCAGAAACTGTCTGCTCTCGTTGCTTGTCTTTATCGTCATACTCGGCGTAGCGGGATATTTTACCGGCGATTTCTTTACGAAAAAGTATTTGAATATGAGTCTGTGGAACTGCTTCGGCGTGATACACGATTTGCGGAGCGCAAACGGCAAGAAGATTGTGAAAAACAGATATGCCGACAGCGATTACGCGAAGTTCGACAGCGAACTGAAACAACAAATGTTTTTGAAAGACGACGTGGATTTCGGTGTGGATAAGCTGATTACCGCACTGACCGATTCTATGCAGGAAGACGAGACGGGAACGGTAAACGCGAGCGGCGATTATCTGACCCGTGCCGCGGCGGTACTCAATGCGGGGATCGACGCCAACGGACTGACGGAAGAATTGACCGAATTGTACGTGCGCGAAAATCTGGATCTTGCCCGCCTGCGCGATTACGAAGAAAGCAAGCACGATACCGATTACGTTCTCAAGATTTCCGATAAAATGTTGGCGGCCGCCGTCAATAAGTCGTTGGATACCGTAGCCAATGCGGTGGAGTCCGTAGCCAATGCGTTGGGCGAATACAATATCGAAAGACTCAGCGACGTGGCGCGTCTCGATCAGATTATTTTCGGGGATCGCGCGGGAAGCAAAGACGGCGTGGATGCGAACGTCAAAACGGTGACGGTTACGCTTTCCGTCAACGTGCGCAAGGTAGCCAATACTTTTATCAAGGAGCAGACGGGGCGCAATCTCGGGTTTCTCACGAAGCTTTTTCTCCCCAAGCGGCTGTATATTACGGCTGTGGTGCCTGCGGAATCGAACGCTACGGTAGAAAACAATCTTTACGTCAACAATATGAACGACAAAAAGATGAACCGCGCATATAAATTGATACGCAATATTACGGGGCTGACCGGCGAAGAACTGGACCTTAAGGAAAAAATCGCTACGACGGTAAACGATTCGGTCGGCAAAGCCATGGAGAAAATCAACGGATATTTTCCGCTGGATAAAGCGGAGAACGGCACGGTGCCGTTGGATATGTTCGAGATGATTATCGACGTGGCCAAACTCAACGAAAACAGCGACGGCAGCTTAAAAGAAGAATCTCTGCGACTCACTTCTTCCGACCTTATATATACGATAGCCGGCGTGGTGGCAAGCGAGGCGGACGATGCGATTGTGGAAGAGTACGACTTCATGCATCAGTACCGCGAAGACAATACGGGAAAAGTCGTATACGTAAAGACGGAGGCGCCCGGGCAACAGCTCGACGGCAAGAGTTGGGTGGATTACAAACAGCTCTTTATGGAGGAGTTGTCGGAAAAATACATGCTCGACTTGCGCGGAGAGGACAAAGCGGAAGGAACCGAAGACGATATTACGTTTGAGCAGTTGATGCGCCTTTTCGGTCTGGGAGAGAAGCTCGAAGAGGAGGAAGAGCTGGAACTTATCGATCTGTTTGACGGATCGCGGCTCGGGGAAGTGCCGGAGGGAGCGGCCGCCAAAGTACAGATCGATTCCCGTATGCTCGGCGCCGTTTTGCAGTCGCAAATCGATACGCTGATCAAAGACGGCGGATCGCTGGGTACTTACAATCCGTCCATCGAATACGTGATCACGTATAAGACGTCGGTCGATCATATCGGGCATACCATGCTCCGCGCGGCGATTTCCATCGATACGGCAGATCTGTTGTCGGCCGACAACGCCGCCGCGTCCATTGTGACGGGACTCATCGGCTCCAAGGCGGTCATCACCTTCGACGTGGATATTACGCCCGAACCGGAAGGGGGATTTGCCGAAGGATTCGCGTATATCGACGGCAAGATTACGTACAACGGTCTCACGGTGGAAAAGACCGGCAAAATACTCAAGACCATCGGATGTTTTGTCGAGGATTTCGACAGGGCGGCGTTGCTCGAGCAAATCGAAACGCCCATGCGCGATGCCATCGGCAGAATGAACGATGTCATAGAAATCGAGCTTTGCTCTTCGCGAATCGACGTGGATGCTACGGTATCCAATCTGCCCGTAGTGGAAGAGTCGGCGGAAAACCGCACCGAGATCGCATTGCCTACCGTATTCGAGACGGTCAAGCAGATGATGTTTGCCGACGACGACGAGAACAACGGCGAACTCAATAAGGAGATTACGGCGCAAGGCATCGAAGACGTGCTGCGTGCCATCGACGAAGGAGACAACGAAGGATTCGAGCAAGCGTATATCGGAGACGACGCCATGCGCATGAAGAGAGAAGACGGCGTCGATGCGGAGGGGAACCCGACCGACATATACGTGCCCACCTACGAAGGCTCGTTTGCCGAGATTTTGGAAAAGTATTATATAAAAGGGAATTACACTACGTTCAATCAGTTGTTCGGCGATGCGGGCATTACCAACACCAATAGTTTTTCGGCGGTGAATTTCGACTTCGAAAAGTTGTACTACGAAAACCGTTCCACCGAAGCTATGCGCCCGTTCTTCGAGGATAACGATCTGGCGGCGCTTATCCTGGAAAAGATGCAGGAAGAGACAAGTAATATCTATGCCAATCTTTTGGACGTTAAGGGGTTGCGCATCGACGAAAACAGCGATCATACGCATCGGATGACGATGTACGTGCGATTGCAGGCGAGCGATCTTTTGGACGATGCCAATGCCGATAAGACGAGTATCTTGCCTGCGCAAGTCATGTATCTGAAAGCGACCGTTTATCTCGACCGTGTAGCGTATTACGATAAAGCGACCGGTAAGGGATACGACAGTTACGAGGATGCGCTGGCAGATCCGTCGCCCGATAAGATGATTACCGAATACTATGTGACCGAACTTACCATCAACGACATGGACGAGGACACGTACGGTACGGCCGTAAAGATGATGCAAAGCCTCAACGGTTCCGCCGGGGATTCCACGGCCGAAGACAAAGGACTCAATCTCGATGCTACGGCGCGCGACATAGGCGCCGCCATCAAAGGACGTTTTGCCGATATGGAAGAATCGCTCGGGTGCGAACTGGAGTTTGTGCAAGACGGCGTTAAACTCGTATCGATATACGACTTTATCAAAAAGTCGCTATTGACCGAAGAGGAGGCGCAGCAGACGAGTACCGAATCGGTGCGTGCGGCGTTGCAGGGGTTGCAACAACGCAAAGCGGGTGCGGAAGTTTCGGCATATAACCGTAACTACGATCCCAACGTCGTTATCGTCAATTCCATCGATACGCAGTTGTCGGAGCTTACGTACGGGCAGCAAGTGACCAAAACGGACAGAGAGTTCGGCAGTATACTCGGCAACGGATTTACTGTGGGCGGCATGGAAATTCCCGGCGCGTTGGCCAAAGGAGAAGGCGGTTCGTTTGCGCTTTGTCAGTTAAACATTCTGCATCGGTCGCTTACGCCGCGGGAGAAATTCCTCTATTCCGATTTCGTGACCGATCGGACGAGCGAAGCGCAGATGCCCATCGACGCCAAGCTGCGTACGGCATCGGACAGAACGTTTATCGAGTTTACCTTCGAGGGCGACGTGGAGCAGTTGGTCGCACAAGGGGAAGACAACAAACTGAAAGACGCGCAACTTCCGCAGGTGTTGTACGTGACGATTCTGTTGGAAAAGACGGCAAGCGGATATGAGGAAGTGTATTACCGTATCAACGAAATGGATTACGATACGCAAGCCGTATTGCTCAAATTACTGCAACTCAATACGAGCGAGATCGAGACGCAGATCGCCAAGTGTACGGCAACGCTCGACGGGTATGCCGACGCTACGTTTGCGCAGACGGAACGGCCGTATAACGGCGGCGCCGTAGGTACCGTAACCTTTACGCAAGCCGTGTAACAAACAGGGAAAACAAGCCTCGGCGCCTCCGGAGGAGCGACGAGGCTTGTTTTGAAAATCCGCTTGCTTTCCCGCAGGTGTCGTGCTATACTGATACCATGATTGTACGGCAGGCACAACTTACCGATTACCGCAACTACGCACAGACGCGCGTGGATTTTTGCGGCGGTTTGAACGTGCTTTGCGGCGCCAATGCGCAGGGAAAGACCAATTTGTTGGAAGCGGTGTACTTTTGCAGTGTGGGGCGCAGTCCGCGCACGCCGCGTGACAAAGAACTCATTCGCAAAGGATGCGACCGCGGTCGGATCAAAGTGACGCAGGAAGACCGCGGCGGCACCAATACGGTGGAAATTCTCCTCGACCGTGCGGAAAATAAGCGCGTGGCAATCAACGGTATGCCCATCAGTCGCATGGGGGAACTCATGGGGGTGGTGGCGGCCGTGTATTTTTCGCCCGACGAAATGCGGATTATCAAAGATGCGCCGGGAGACAGGCGGCGGTTTATGGATATTGCGCTCTGCCGTATGAGCAAAGCGTACTTTTATCTTTTGGGACGGTATAACAAGATTCTTTCGCAACGCAACCGTCTTCTCAAGAGCGGCCGCGCGACCGACGACGTGCTGGACGTATGGGATGCGCAGCTTGCCGCCGAGGGGGCGAAAATCGTACAACAACGCCGCGCTTACGTAGAAAGGTTGCATGCACATGCGCGGGAAGCGCACGGATATCTTTCCGACGGCCAAGAGGCGTTATCGTTGGAATACGAAGGGTTTGCGGGCGACGGGGCGGCGGAAATCGAGACCAATTTCGCGGCCGAACTGCGTCGGAACCGCGAG
>CAMUPJ010000056.1 GCA_947090725.1 uncultured Clostridia bacterium | reverse complement strand
CGTGTCGCAGTGGTATCTTTGTGCCGTGGGCGTCGGAGATGCTACCGTTACCGTCAGGACGAAAAACGGCAAAAGCGATTCGATGGACGTCGTCGTGCGCTATGCCCAACCGGATGAGATAATGATTCGGACGGCGGAGAATCTTACGGTGCTTTCCGATACCGTCGTCATGCGGGCGACGGCTATTACGCCCGTAACGATGTCGGCGACTCTCGGTCAGAACGTGGATCCGTTGCATGACGTGGAATGGAAAGTGACGGGCGCGGGCGAACATAGCGGTCTTCTTGCGGCGACCGATGCGTTTACGTTTACGCCGCACGCCGTAGGGCAATATACCGTGACGGCAAGCGTGTACGATACGGCGGGAAAAAAGATTTCCGATGTGATGAAAGTGAACGTTTATGACGAAGTGTCGGGCGCTTCGGTGCATTACGATACTTCGCTGGCCGTACAAAAAGCGGGGGAATACCGCACGGTAACGTTTACAATGACTTACGATCCGTTGCCCGACGGGAATCCCGCGCCGATCGTGCAATGGTTTGTCAACGACGTTCTGACGGGAGAAGGGACGGCTTTCGGGTTCTTGCCTTCGTCGCCCGGTTTGTATACGGTGGTGGGAAAAGTCAACGGGGTGCCGGCTGTGACGCAAGACGGCGACGGTACCGTTTGCGTGCGCGGCGTGATTGTGCCGCAAAACGTATACGTGGACTACGACAATTGTTATCCCAACGTGTATATTCGGTGGGATCCCACGCCTGCCGCGGCGGGTTACGAGATTTCCATTGTGGATAAAGCGTCGGGGCGGGAAATCGGCACCGATATTTCTACGAAAAATACGGCTATTCGCGATAAGTTTACCGATTCCGGATTTGACGCAACCGGCTACATGACGGGAGAGTACAACATATTTTCCCATCGTTTTATCGTCAAAGTCAAGACGCTCGGAGACGACAGCGGGATGCTGAGCGAATCGGATTGGTCGCAAGCGTATACGACGCCGTCCGTTTCGGAGCGTGCCCGCAGTTATTTGGAAAATACGTTTTACGATGGGGCGCGGAATCACTATGTGCGTTCTTACGAAGAATTTTACGAATGGTTCGAGTATGCCATGTTGTGGCGTCCCGCAGAGTTGACGAGCGGTGTGAAGCTGTATCTCGACTACGGTTACGGTTCGGCGATAGATACGATAGAACGTGCGATGAACGAAATGCACTTTACCGGGCTTTACTCGTATGCGGGGACTTCCGATATTTGGTACAATCGGGAGTGTACCTTCCGCATTCTGTTCGAGTCGGCAGGCACGCCCTCGCTCCGTACCGAACGCCATAGTGGCGAAGCGTGGGGAAGTCTGCGCCCGCACGTCAATTACGATGCCGACAAAGCGCGCTCGTCGCGTTACGTTTTTCCCATCGATTCCCGCGTGCCCGTAACGGTGGAGACGTCCGATCAATTGTATTATATTGCCCAGCTCGGCTATCAACCCGTTCCCGTATCGGGCAGTGTCGCGGAGAAGCTGTATAATTACGCGCGTCGGACGTTGCGCTATATCATTACCGACGACATGACCGACGTAGAAAAAATCCACGCCATCTACGACTGGATTATGTGGCGGGTGATCTACGACAACGAAGTGCTTGCCGTCGAGGATCTGGCCACGGCGGTGAAGTACGAATCGTACTATATGGAAAGCGTATTTACCGATACGTATAATTACGGCGTATGCGACGCGATGAGTAAAGCGTTTGTGCTGATGTGTTCCATCGAAGGGTTCGAAAGCATTCGCGTGACCGGCATGGCGGGGAGCCGAGCGAGCGAACGGGGCGGGCACGCATGGAATAAGGTTAAGCTGTACGGAAACTGGTATGTCTGCGATTGTACCTGGGGAGACGCTTCCATGCAGATCATGAGCGGCGGCGCCTATCGGGAAGCGGCTACGCACATGTATTTCCTTGTCAGCGACGCCGATATTGCCGATACGCATGCGGAAGACGAAGGGAGTTCTTTCCCCGCTACGGCGCGCATGCGGTATCCGTGGTACGACGACGACTTTACGTACGACGGGCAGTCTATCGATTTTTATCTGGCCGGAGATCTCGGCGGCGAGTCTGCCTTGCAGGCCGAGCTCGATGTGCTTGCGGCCTATATGATCGAGCACCACGATGATTACGACAAAATATACAGTGTGGGTCCCGATGCCTACGTGAACCGAACCACTACGTCGTATTATGCTTACGAAATCGTATCCGATTCGCGGTGGGGCAGTTCGGATATTTCGGCGCTGCGGCGCAATTTTGTGTCGGTGATGGAGGATCGCGGATATATACTCAACAGGCATTACTATCTGCGTTTGAGCACAATGGGGAATATGACGCATATGTTCGTATTTTTCCGTTTGTAAGGGAAGGCAAGCCGTCGGGGAGGATGTACAATTCGTACAAATTTTTACGCGAAACTTTTATATCGATTTTATTGCCAAATATCGGCGGCTTTGCTATAATGAAATATATGGAAGTTTTTATACCTGAAGCAGTCAAGCGGTTGGCGGCGGCGGCCGGCACACCGATCTATCTTGTGGGGGGATGTGTTCGCAATGCGTATGCAGGCCTGGGCGATACGGACGTGGATTTGTGCGGACCGCTCATTGCCACCGCGCTCAATTTGCCGCGCGGTGCCCGCGTAAAAATCGTCAATTACCGGTTGGGAACGGCGCTCATCACGTTTATGGGAGGCTCGTACGAGTACACGCCTTTTCGACTGGAAAAATATGCCGAGGGCGGCGGACACACGCCCACGGAAGTCAAATTCACCACGTCTATCGAGGCGGACGCCATGCGACGGGATTTTACCGTCAATTCGATCTACGTCAATGCGGCTACGGGGGAAATCAAAGATCCGGTGGGCGGCATTGCCGATATCGAGCGGAAAGTGCTTCGTTCGTATGCGCCGGAACGCACTTTTGCTTCCGACGGCTTGCGGCTGTTGCGCTTGGTGCGCCTTGCGGCCGAGACGGGGTACAAAATCGACGGCGGTACCGCGCGTGCTGCGATGGCGAGCGCCGCCAATCTCAAAGATATTTCGGGGGAACGGAAGCGGGAAGAACTGGAAAAGATTCTTGCGGCCGATCTTCGGTACGGTGTGCCCGACGCGCACTACCGTGGTCTCAAACTGATGCAGAAACTCGGATTGATTCCGTACGTGCTCGAACCGCTTGCGGGCGCGGAGCATATCGAACAGAATCCGCAGTATCACGATTACGACGTATTGGAACATACTTTCCGTACCGTCAAAGCGGCGCCGCCCGAGGTGCGCCTTGCCGCGCTGATGCATGACGTGGGCAAAGTATACTGCTTTACGCAACACGGCAATATGCACGGGCATGAAACGCCCGGCGCCATCATTACCCGCGACTATTTGGGGCAACGCTGCCTCAAATATCCCAAAGATACCGTGGAGCGGGTATCGGCGTTGGTGCAAAATCATATGTACGATTGCGACGGCAAGACCAAGGAAGGAAAGCTGCGTCTTTTCGTTGCCAAGCATTTCGATCTGATCGACGATCTGGCCGCGCTCATGCGTGCCGACCGTATCGGCACGGGGAAATACAAAGACGAAGACGTGCCGCCTTGTCGGCTTTTGGCAGTGCGCGATCGAATGGTGTCCGAAGGGGCGCCGATCACGTTGGCCGATTTGGAAATCTCCGGCGCCGACGTGACCGATCTGGGATACGAAGGGCCTGCGGTGGGAGAAATTCTGGACGACGTATACCGTCAATGCGTGTTGAACCCGTCGCTCAATACCCGTGAATGGTTGCTGGCGTATGCGCAAAAGAGATTGAAGAAATGAAAGGGGATCTGCACATTCATTCTTATTACAGCGACGGCTATTGCGCCCCCGCCTACGTTATGACAAAAGCGAAGCAAGCGGGATGCGAAATTGTGTCGCTTACCGACCACGACACGATTTCCGGCATGGAGGAAGCGCGGGCCAAGGCGCTTTCGCTGGGTATAAAATTTGTGACGGGGGTGGAAATTTCCGCTTGTTATAAAAGGGAAGAAATCCACGTGCTCGGGTACGGATTCGACGCGTACTCGCCCCGTTTTTTGCGGTTTATCGAAGGACAGAAGCAATACCGGAGAGAACGTGCCGCGAGAATTTTTGCAATGCTTGCCCGCCACGGAATTGCTTTTGCCGAGAATGCGTTCGCATTCGACGTGCCGCGGGAAATTTCCCGTTCGCATATTGCCGACGCCATGGTGCGTGCGGGGCAGGAACCCGATTTCGAGACGGCGTTTGCCAAATGGTTGCGTTCCACGTCGCCCACGTATGTGCCGATGGATAGCGTTTTGCCGCAAACGGCCATCGACGAAATCCATGCGGCGGGCGGTTTTGCGGTGTTGGCGCATCCCATGCGTATCGATTTGGATTCTTACGAGCGCACGGCGCTTATCGAAAAGCTGGCCGCGTACGGTTTGGACGGGTTGGAAGCGGTGTACAAGCACGTGGCGAGTGCGACGGTACGGGAATACACGCATTTGGCCGAACGACTGGGACTGTTTGTTACCGCCGGCGCCGATTTCCACCGAGAGCCGGGAGAGATTCTTGCACGCGTGCAGAACAATCCCATTGTGGATTTATAAAAACATGTATATTTGTACCCTGCTTACCGCATAATACGTGCGTAGACAGGAGGTACGCCGATATGAAAGAAGGGAACGGAAAGAACACGCGCAGAATATGTTCGGCGTGTTTTTTGTTGCTTTCGGCTTGTTGTATCGCCATGGGTATATGGTTTGCGGGCCGTATGCCGTGCGTTGCGACGGCCGCCGCGCCTACGGTAGCGGAACCGCGGGCGGAGATCGTTGTCAAAGTTGCGGATAAAACGTATACGTATCACGACGAATTATTGCCGGCGCCCGATCATACCGTCTACGAACAGATACAGCGTCGCAATATCAACGCGCCGCTCGGTGAAAAAATCAAAACGGTAGACAAATGTTTGGCGGCAGGGGCGGAATGGAGAGAGGCAATTCGGTATGCGTTTCCTCTGCTTCCCGATTTTGTGCAACGTATCGTGCGCGAAACGGAGAAAGCGCCGACGGACAGCGAAATGGAATTCCGTCCCGACAGTCGTCCGATGTTTCGGATTACGCGTTCGGTGGCGGGGCAGACGTTGGACGAAAGACGTTTGTATCAGGATATTTATCTGGCACTGCGCAAAAACAGTTGCGTGCGATTGACGGTTCGTCCCCAAAGCGTCGCGCCTGCCGTGTGCGCCGAAGACAACATCCGACTTACCAAAAAGATCAGCGAATTTTCCACGTCGTTCGCTACGTCTGCCGAGGGGCGCAAAAACAACATCCGATTGGCGCTTTCCAAAATCAACGGCACGGTGCTCAAGGGCGGAGAGGAATTTTCCTTTAACGCTTGCGTGGGGCCGCGTACCGAACAAAACGGGTTTGCTACCGCCAAAATCATCGTAGGCGGCGAATATACCGACGGTGTGGGCGGCGGTGTGTGCCAGGCTTCCACCACCTTGTACAATGCCGCGCTTACCGCGGGTATGAAAATCACCTGTGTGCGCAACCACACGATTCTGCCCTCGTACGTGCCGCCTTCGCTCGATGCCATGGTCAACGGTTCTTCCAGCGATTTGCGGTTTGTCAATCTGTGCGATACGCCTGTTTTCATCAAAGCGGAATGCAGCGGGACAACCGCCAAGGTGACGTTTTACGGGGCGGAATTGCCGTATGTGATCAAGACGGTTTCCCGCGAACTCAGTCGCACGCCGGTGCCCGCCGACCGCGAAGTAGTCGACACCGAACACAAGTATATCGACGCCGCCGCGGCCGAGGGAACGCGCGTGAGAGTCTCGTACGGGCACAGTAAGGTTGTGAGCGAGGGATATCTTCGGTATTTTACCCGCTCGGGCGCACTGGTGCGCGAAGAAAAAATCCGTACCGATACCTATGGAGAAACCCAAGGAATCATTGCCGTCGCGCCGCCCCCGAAAACCGAATGAATCCGTTTGTCGCCCTTTCGCAAAGACGGTCGAATTGCGTCGGATTCCGTCTGCCGAGTTGTATTGGGCAAAGAGGGGAAATACAATAACGGTAGGAGGATAGAATCATGCTCAGAGAAGATTACGTACAGTACGCCGCCGCCGTACATATCGAGGGCGCGCGGTTTTTGCGGGACGGCGCCGCGGCGCTGTTGCCGTGTTGCACTTTTGCGTTTCCGTACACCGCGTTTGCCGTAGAGCGCACGCTCACCCGTGCCGAAAGTCTTTTGGCGCAGACCGTCGAACTTTCGGCGGGGCTTTTGGAACACAGCGGTATTACCAAGTATACCTCCGTGATGGAAGCGCGTATGCGTTTGGCGGGGGTGGAGTTGGACGCCACGCTTACGACGCGGCAGACCGAAGCGGAAAGAGCGCGTTCGGTGGCGCCCGGTCGTCGCGCCGAAATATACGACGGCTTTCGCGGCCTTTCCGCCCGTGCCTGCGACTATGCCGATGCGTTTTTGCAAACCGCAGACGAAATCCGTTCCCGAATTACGGAAGGGCGGATGGCGTTTGCCGTGCCCATGCCCGCGCTCAAATTTCTGCGCCTTATCGGCGCCGACTACAAAGCGGCGGCCGCGCATCTCGCAAAAGGGGAGCAGGCATGTCTTTTGCGGCGACCCGACGCGGCGGAATCGTATGCGCGTTGTCTTCGGCATGCCGTGATTGCCTTCGGCGGCGAAGAAGCGCCTGCTTCGGCCGACGCGCTAGCCGCCCGCGCTTCGAGCGGACTTGTGCCTTCTCTGCCGCCGATGCTGTTCGAGATATTGTTGCGTTACGAAAACCTACCTGCCGCTCTATGCGGCGATGCGTAAATTCTGCGACTTGCCCGATTTCACCCAAAAAGGTTTTTTGCGCGTGTGCGGCGTATGATTGACAAAAGCTTGCCGACCGTTATATAATAGAACAATGAATACTGCGGCGAAATTTCTGATCAGCGCGGGGTGCCAAGGCGGTTTTAATTGGTACGGCTTTTTGATCGGCAGTGCGATGGTGATTTGCATTGTCATTGCCTACGTGATGGCAACCAAACGCGGCTACTATAAAGATCTGGTATTTGATATTTGTATTATCTGTATTCCGCTCGCCATCGTCGGGGCGCGGCTGTACTACGTCATTTTCGACGTCATCGGCAATCCCGACCATACGCATTGGGGGTTCAAGGAAATTCTCGGTATCGGGAGCGGCGGGCTGAGCGGTCTCGCTATCTACGGCGGGCTTATCGGCGCGGTGTGCGGCGGCGTCATCGTGCACTTTTGGAAGCGCAAAAAGGATCCGCAGAACAAAGCGAACTTTTTACAGATGTGCGATCTTGCCTTTACCGTCATTATTTTGGGGCAGGCGATCGGGCGTTGGGGAAATTTTGCCAATCAGGAAGCGTACGGTAATCTTGTTACCAATCCGTCTTTGCAGTGGTTTCCGTATGCCGTGTTCATAGAGGAACTCGGCGAATATCATCAGGCCACATTCTTTTACGAATCGTTTTGCAATCTGATCGGTTTTGCTCTTCTCATGTGGATTTATAACGGGAAGCGCAAGAGTTTCGACGGTTTTTCCGTGAGCATCTACTGTATCTATTACGGATTGGTGCGCTTGTGTATCGAAGGATTGCGCAGTGACAGTCTGTATCTGATTCCCGGCGTGTTGCGCGTCAGCCAGCTACTGAGCGGCATTTTGGTAGTGGTGGGAATCTCGGTGATTCTCGCGCACATGTACCGTGCCCGCGCCGCCGGTAAAAAAGTGTTTATCATGGTGGATAAGGCGAAACTGGACGACAGCTACTATGGGTATGCGCAAAGCATTCTGAGTCATCCCAATGTGTACGACAAAACAAAGAAAGAAAAGGGATTTTTTGCTAAGCTGTTTGCCAAAACGGAGGATACGCCCGATCCCGACGAAGAAGCGTTGCCGGACGGGGAAGAGAACGAGCAGAGCGTAGACGAAAAATTAAACGAAGTTTTGGGCATGCAAGAGGACGAGCAAACACAAGTGTCGGACAAAATATCCGCCGCGTCTGCATCCGAAGAAGATACGGAAGAAACCAAAGAGGAAGAAAACGGCATCGGGGAAAGGGAGGAATAAGACCGTGCGTGATTTGTCGGACGAACTGCAAGAGCCCTCACACGGTAAAAAACTGGCATGCAATATCGCTTCCGCGGGAATTATAATACTCGCGGGGGTGTTTTTGCTCTTGTGCGGCGTGGGCGTCATTCCGCTATCGGTGCCGCGCGCCGTGTGCGGCACGCTTTTGTGCGCCATCGGTTTGATGTTGCTGGTGAGCGCCGTCGTTACGCGCAACAGCGTATCGCTGTGGCTCAGTTTCTGCTTTCTGATGCCTGCGCTGGTAGAGTTGCTGGTCAAAACCACACGCGCGGGCTATGCCGAATTGTATCCGCTTTATATTGCCATTCCCGCCGTTTCCTCGTTGTTTACGGTATTGTTGTCCCGCGCTTTCGCCACGCACGTGCCGATTATACTGCTGTTCGGTGTCGTGGCGGGGATTTTTGCCCTTCGTAGCAGCGGCGCGGTATCCTGGAGTGTCGTTATACCCATACTTGTACTATACGCAGGCGCCGCCATGCTCGTGATGGCGCTCAAGAAAAAGAAGGATAAAGAAGATGAATTCTAAACCGCGTAACCTTACCATGATGACCGACTTGTATCAGCTGACGATGATGAACGGATACTTTTTGGACGGATCGTACGACAATGAAGCCGTGTTTGATTTGTTTTTCCGTGCCAACGGTCAGCTCAATTATGCCGTTGCGGCGGGGCTGGAACAAGCCGTCGAGTACATCAAAGATCTGCGCTTTACCGAAGAGGACGTAGAATATCTGGCGGGACTGCGGATTTTTGCGCCGGCGTTCATCGAGTATTTGCGAAACTTTACGTTCACCGGCGACATCTATTCGGTGGAAGAGGGAGAAATCGTCTTTCCCGGCGAACCGATTATGGTGGTCAAGGCGCCGCTTATCGAAGCGCAACTCATCGAGACGACGCTTCTCAATATCGTAAGTCATCAGACGCTTATCGCAACCAAGGCGGCAAGGATCGTCAGTGCGGCGGGCGATAAGAAGGTAGTGGAGTTCGGATTGCGCCGTGCGCAAGGCCCCGATGCGGGCATTTACGGCGCCCGTGCCAGTATCATCGGCGGTTGCGCCGGGACAAGCAACGTGCTGGCGGGTCAGATGTTCCGTATCGACGTCAAAGGCACCCATTCGCACAGTTGGGTTATGAGTTATCCCGACGAGTTGGAAGCGTTCGAAGCGTTTGCGCGTATCTATCCCGACAACTGTCTTTTGCTGGTAGATACTTTCGATACGCTCAAGTCGGGTGTGCCCAACGCCATCAAAGTATTCGAAAAACTGCGTGCGGCAGGACATAAACCGGTAGGGATCCGTCTCGACAGCGGAGACCTTGCGTATCTGAGTAAAAAGGCGCGCGCCATGCTGGATGCGGCGGGATTCGAAGACGCGATCATTTTTGCCAGCAACGATATCGATGAAAACCTGATCAGTCAATTGCGGTTGCAGGATGCGAAAATAGACGTGTACGGCGTGGGAACCAAATTGATTACCAGTCACGATATGCCCAGTTTGGGCGGGGTGTATAAGTTGGCGGAGATCACGCGCGACGGCGTGCGTTACCCGCGCATGAAGATGAGCGATTCCACCGAAAAAATAACCAATCCCGGCTTCAAAACAATGTATCGCATTTACGAGAAAGAAAGCGGCAAAGCGTTTGCCGATCTCATAACTTTGCGGGAAGAAACATTGGAGAAACCCATTACGCTTACCCACGCGATCGACCGATGGAAAAAGACGACGCTTGCCGATTACGTCGCGCGTCCGCTTCACAAGCAGATTTTTGCAGGGGGTAAATGTGTGTATACATGTCCGCCGCTCAGCGAGTCGGTGCGCTTTTCGGCCGAGGAATTGGAAAAATTCTGGGACGAATACAAGCGACTCAGCAATCCGCATATTTACAAAGTCGATCTTTCGGACAAGTTATACGATTTGAAGATGCGGCTTTTAAGCGACAGGAGATAGACCGATGGGTATGGATTTTACGTTGACCAAGAAAGGATATTCTCCCATAGAAGTAGAGCAGTATATCGATACGCTCAAGCGCGAATACGGGAATACCATTGTCAAACAGCGCGATCGTATCGCACAGTTGTTGGAAGAAAAAAAACAGTCCGACAAAGAATTGGAATCTTATCGCGAAAAGAGCAGTCAGATCAGTAAGGCGATTGTGGGCGCAGTTGCCAAGGCGGAGGAAATCGAGCGGTTGAGCCGTATCAAATACAACCAGGAAATTTCCCGTCTTAAAGCGTTTCATGAAAAGTGGACGCGGTATTACGATCGGATTTTAGACGAATATCCGCTGGACGACCGACTGGCGGCGGCAGGGGAATTCAACCGCCGTATGGATAAGATTTTGTCGCGTGCGACAGAGGTCGACGACGTGGCGGCCGCATCTTCGGCCGAGCAACCTTCGTCGCAGGCGCAAAAAGAATTCGATCCCATGGAGCGCATCGATCGCTATTTTGCCGTCGAAAAGAAAACGCCTGCGTCCGCCGCACGGAGCGCTACGGAGACGGCGCCCCGCAAGGAGTATGCCGACCGCAGTGTTTCCGGCTTTTCCTTCGAGGAGGCGCTCAATCCCACCGAAGACCTGGTGTCGATCCTCAAGGATTTGGGAATGAGCGAAGATAATTAGTCGGTTTTTCTGTTTGATTTCGCTTGACCGCAGAGGGGCGATTGTGCTATTATTATATTTGGAGTCGTTTAGAGAAGGCGACTAAACGGTAACGCAAGGTTATCTGCCTTCTGTAACGGATACTAACTTGAGGAGGTGCCGAAATATGTATGCTGTGATTTCAACCGGAGGAAAACAATATCGCGTATCGGAGGGCGACGTTCTCGACGTAGAGAAGCTCGCCGGCAACGTGGGCGATAAAGTGGAATTCCCCGTGCTCATGACCGCCGACAACGGAACCGTTGTAGCGGGCGGAGACGTCAAAGTTGTAGCCACGGCCGAAATCGTGTCGTTCGTTCGCGCGAAAAAGGTCATTGTATTCAAATACAAGGCCAAAAAGAACGAGCGCAAGAAGAACGGTCACAGACAGGGCTATACGCGCGTAAAAATCGTTAAGATCGCGTGACGAAAGTCGTTATCAGCAGAAAGAGGGGCAAGATTGTCTCTGTAGAGTGTGACGGACATACCGGCTACGGCGTGGAGGGCGAGGATATCGTCTGTGCGGCGCTTAGCAGTGTGGTACAGACGGCGATACTCGGACTCATGCGGGTTGCGGGCATACAGGTTGCATTTCAGTCGCAAGACGGATATTTGTATGCGGAGTTACCCGGGGAACTTTCCGAAAGCGCGCGTCATGATGCCGACGTGATACTCGAGACGATGCTTGCGGGAATAGCCGATCTGTACGAGGGCTATTCGGACTTTATTGAATTGGAGGTTAAGTGAAATGTT
>CAMUPJ010000055.1 GCA_947090725.1 uncultured Clostridia bacterium | reverse complement strand
CTTATTTATATTATCATATCTATTTCCCTTTGTCAACTCTTTTTCTTTACTTTTTTATCCCTTTTTTATCCTTTTTTTCTCTGCTCACCTCTCTGAAAATGCAAAGAATCCAAAAAACCACCGTATGCGGACGTATACAAAATATTTGCATTTACAAAAAGACTGTGCTATACTATTAGTCATGCGAATCGATAAGTTCCTCAAAGTATCCCGAATCCTCAAGCGGCGCGGCGTAGCCAACTCGGCATGCGACAGCGGAAACGTATACGTAAACGACAAAGTCGTAAAGCCGGCGTATCGCTTGAAAATCGGCGACTTAGTATGCGTACGGTTTTCCGGCGGCGAATTGCGCTTTGTGGTGAAAGAACTTAACGAAAAAGCAAGCAAGGAGGAAGCCTCGCGGTTGTATGAAATCGTCTGAGAATCCCCAACAAAGCGCGAAGAACGTGTGCGCATTGATTCTTTGCGCAGGCTCGGGAACCCGCGCCAAATTGGGATACAATAAGCTTCTGTATTATATAGGTAAGAAAACGCTGCTGGAAACGACGCTCGACGGCTTTATGCAAAGCTACGTGGACTCCATTGTGTTGGTCATCCATCCCGACGACGAGGCGGCCGCTAAAGAGATTACCGCAGAGTATCCTATCGTACAAATCGTGTACGGCGGCGCCACGCGAACCGAATCGGTACGTTGCGGATTACAAGCCGTGCAAAACTGCGATATCGTGGTCATTCACGACGGCGCGCGGCCGTACGTCACCCCCGCCCTGATCAATAAAACGATTCTGTCCGCAACGCAATACGGTAGCGGAATTGCCGCCGTTCCGGCAGTAGACACCGTCAAAACGGCCGAAAACGGGCAGATCACAGGCAGCTTACCGCGCGAAAAACTTTGGTGCATGCAGACGCCGCAAACGTTTGACTACGCAAAGATTATCGCCGCCTACGACGCGGTGAAAGGCAACTACACCGACGATGCCGAAGTGTATGCTCTGGCCGGCAATACCCCTCGCATTGTAGAGGGCGAATACGACAATATAAAGGTTACCACGGCAAGCGACTTATTCCGCGGCGCTCCCAAGCGCACGAAGATCGGCACCGGATTCGACGTGCATCCGTTCGCCAAAGGTCGGAAGCTGATTCTCGGCGGTGTGGAGATCGCGCATCCCAAAGGACTGACGGGACACAGCGACGCCGACGCATTGGTGCATGCGGTAATGGATGCTCTGCTTTCCGCGGCGGGACTTCCCGATATAGGGGTACTCTTCCCGGATACCGACAAGGCCACCGAAGGAATCGACAGCTTGCAACTTCTGGACACCGTATACGAAGAAATACGAAAAATCGGGTACAGTGTCGGCAATCTTTCGGCAGTTATCATGGCGCAAGCCCCCAAAATGGCGCCGCACATCGCGGCCATGCGCCAAACCATCGCAAAACATTTGCACATACTACCCGAACAAATCGATATTTCCGCCACAACGACCGAACGTCTGGGAATTATCGGAGAAGAAAAAGGCATTGCGGCAAGCGCAACCTGCTTGCTGTTTTATTGAGTAATATGACACACAGCGAACGACATCGGAAATTTTTTCGGCAACGGCCGCGACTCAATCCCGCCCACAAGATCGTATTGGGGTTTTTGGGTGTGATTTTGTTGGGCGCTTTTTTGTTGTGCCTGCCCATCAGCGCGCGCAATCGGCACTGGATGAATTTTTTGGATGCGATTTTCACCTCTACGAGCGCGGTATGCGTAACGGGGCTTTCGGTGATAAACGTAGCGTTTTCTCTCAGTGTATTCGGACAAATCGTTTTGTTGTTGCTGATTCAAATCGGCGGACTGGGATTCATGAGTCTTACCACGATGTTTATGCTCCTGCTCCGCAAAAAAATTACGCTGAAGGATCGACTCGTAATCAAAGAAGCCTTGAATCAAGACGAGAATCGCGGCCTTGTGCGACTGACGCGTAACATCGTAATCATGACCCTCGTCATCGAGGCCCTGGGCTTTTTGCTTTTGCTTTACCCTCTTGTGGCGGCAAACGGCGCAAAAGGCGTTTGGCAAGCCGCTTTCACTGCGATTTCGGCGTTTTGCAATGCGGGATTCGACATCATAGGCGACTGCAGTTTGATGGGTTTTGCGGGCAACGTGGCCGTAAATCTCTCGGTGATGTTGCTGATCGTCTTGGGCGGAATCGGCTTCACCGTTATCATGGATATCGGAAAAAACAAAGGCAATTTCAAAAAGCTATCGGTCCATTCCAAAATCGTACTCGTTGCCACTTTCGTTTTGATTTTATCGGGTTGCGCTTTTTATTTCGGGGTGGAATATGCCAATGCCGCCACGATCGGAAACATGCACCCCGGGAAAAAACTTTTGGCGGCGCTCTTTCAATCGGTTACAACGCGAACGGCGGGATTCGCTACGATCAGTCAAAACGCAATGACGCCGGCAGGAAAATTCGGAACGATGCTTCTCATGTTTATAGGTGCTTCGCCCGGTTCCACCGGCGGCGGAATCAAAACCACTTCTACGGTAATACTTCTTTTGGTAACGCTTTCCGGCATTCGTAAAAACGGCGACATCACCGTAAACAAACGCAAAATAGGAACGCACAGCGCCCGCAAAGCCGTCAGCATACTCGTTGCGGGTATGTTGGTGGTAATAACGTCCACTTTCTTATTATTGATTATCGAACGAGGCAATACCGTCGACAATGCGGGTCTGCTGACGTTCGAAAACACGTTGTTCGAATGTTTTTCGGCATTCGGCACGGTAGGACTCAGTTGCGGACTGACTCCCTTGCTGTCCTATGGCGGCAAGATCGTCTTGATGCTTGTCATGTTTTTCGGAAGAGTCGGAATCATCACCATCGGGCTTATGTTCATGCAAAACAAAAGCACCGACGATAAAATCAAATATCCCGACGCAAGCATTATGGTAGGATAAACGACGGAATCGTACGAAAAAAACGGAGGAAATATGGCAAAAATTCTCAAAAAACAATACGCGGTAATCGGCTTGGGACGGTTCGGCTGCGCCCTTACCCGCGGCTTGCACGCGGAAGGCGCCGAAGTGCTGGTAATCGACAGCGATCCCGACAAGGTCAACGAGATCGAGCCGTATTGCACGCAAGCGATTTGTACCGACGCTACCGACGAAGCGGTACTCGAAAAAATAGGTATTCGCAATCTCGACGTAGTCATTGTGTGCATTGCAGGCGATATCGAATCGAGTATCTTTATTACGCTCACTTGCAAACAACTCGGCGTACCGCAAGTCATTGCCAAAGCGCAAAACGATCGCCACCGCCACGTGCTCAAAAAGATCGGCGCCGATATCGTGATCGTACCCGAAGAAGAAATGGGCGCTAAACTTGCGGCCAATTTGGTAAAGCCGAACATGATCGAAATCATGTCGCTTTCCGATAACTTCCGCATGGTGGAAATCAAAACGCCCCTCAAATGGCAACATAAAACGTTAATTCAACTCAATTTGCGCAATACCGAGAGAGTCACCATTATCCTGATAAAACGCGGCGAAGAGATCATTGTAACGCCCGGCGGCGAATGCGAACTTCTGCCCGACGATATTCTCGTCATAGCGGGAACGTATACCGATACCAAGCGACTTTCCAACAAAGCTACCGAAACGGTACTCGACTCTCTCGAATAGTTCGACTTCCCCCTTTACGTCTGAATAGTCGCCTGCACGTTTACACGCACTACCACCGAAGAAAGATCGAAATTCCGATACCCTTTGGTACAAAACTTATGGAAATGGTCGCGGATCCCCAAAAAATCGATACCCGATGCTTTGGAAAACGCTACCGCTTCCATCAGATTGTTGCTCACCATGCTCTCGAATTCTTTTTCGAGAGCTTTTTTGGTGCGGTTTCCGCAAATCGGTTCGCACAGCATTTGCGCATCTTCCAATCGGAGCTTGATTTTGATGGTATACGTGAATACGTTTTCGCCCCGCTCCACCGACGCTTTTCGCTTCACATGCTTTGCAGTGAGACGCGCGGGAACGGAAGAAATGTCCCGTCCGTCGATTTGCACGTTGTGAAGCTCCACAAGTCCGAAAGCCGAATTGGGGTCTTGCCATACGATACCGCGGGTACACGGCGTATCCAAAAGAAGTATTTCTTCCTTCTCTCCCCCCATAACCGCCATCACGTTGGCGGCGACGAGCTTTTTGTTTTTCGAACCGCCGCTCTCTTCATCGCCGGCACCGTTTTTTGCCTGCCCATCTTGCGAAGCGGCAGTCTCCGCCGCATCTTTTGCGTCGTCCTCCAACTCCACACAAGGCAGCATTGCCGCGTGTGACAACGAGTGCATCCCCTGCAAAAACTCCAATATACCGGTAGCCGCAACGTGGTTGCCGCTCCTGTTATAGGCAATAAAACTACTGATTTCCGCATCGGAACTTTCCCCGATAGACTGTGCTTTTTCGATAAAATCGGCCGCGGGTTCAACGGAACAATATACAAGATAAGTGCCCGGGCCCGCTTTGCCGGAAGACATGAGATACCCCAAAAACTTGACGATGTCTTTCAGTTTCGTGTCTTTGCCCACCACAACGGAAGATAAGTGTCCGTAATCCACCCGTCGCCCGAGTCCTATCTCCAAATTTTCCAGAGCCTCGCCGATACTTCCCCCGTCGGCCTTTGCTACGGTGCTTGCCTGACCACCGGAATTTTGGTCCACGGGAACCGCCAACTGCGCCGAAACCTGCACGTTTCCGTCTTCGCCGTCTATCCCCAGCACCGTTGCCAGAATGCGGATCTCGCCGTACGAAAAACTTCGTTGCGGCAAAAACAGTAATACCAGCGCAAAGACGACGCAACACAGCTTATATATCAGAATTTTCTTACTTCGCGTCATTGCCCACCTCTTTTCCTACGTTCGGAATCGCTTGCGGTACGGAATCCTTTTTCTTGTCTTTTTTCGCCCGCACTTTTCCGACGCCTTGTTTTTTCACACGGTGCCGCCCCGCAAACGCCACGACGAGCGCAACAATCGGCGCAACGAACTGAAAGACAAAGGAAGCCACCGCACACGTTTCGATCATAAAGGACTGCAACCCCGTTGCCGATCCCCACAACATAGTGACGAAATACAAAAGCGCGGCAAATATAAGCGAACATAAAGGTTGTCGTACAGGCAAAGCGGTACACAAAAAGGTGACTGCCGCATACGACAATACCCCCGCTTTCACAAACACGGAAAACAACCATATACAGAAAAACAAAAGATCGAAGCGCCCTTGCATCAGATTCGCCTGCATGACAGGCGACATTCCCATGACGTTTTGCCCGTAGCGCACGTAATCCGCCACCGAAGAAAATGCCGAAATGAGAATCACCGAATAGAACAGAACGGCAAGAAGCGCCGCGAATCCCGCCGCAACCGTGACAACCGCCGTCTTTTTCGTGCGCTTGACAGAACCCAAGAAGACGACAAGGATGGAATAATCGCCGTACCACATGGAAAAACGCACAACATCGCGCATCGCGTTATGCGCTCCGTGCTCCAAAAAAGGCAATATCCCCGAAAGATCGGCGCCCGCCCCCACCAAAGCCAGCAACACAACGATGGCCACCACAATACAAGGCAGTAAAAACTGCGCAGTACGCCCGATTGCCCGCGCCGTGCCCATCCCCATGACGGCGCACAATGCAAACAACGGCAAAGAATACGCTTGCCAATTGAAATCGGCGAAAAGGTTTTCCGAAAAGAAGATCCGAACTTCCCCCGACAACAGTATCAATTTGAAAAAGAAATATACGGCAAAGAGCACAAAAAGCACTTTTGCCACCCATTTGCCGAAGCACTTTTGCACCAACACGGGAAAGCGTTCGTCGGGAGCAACGATAAAGGCGACCGTCAATGCAATGAGACACACAAACTCAATAGAGAGAATCAACGCAATACTCACGGCGGCATCTCGCCATACCGATTTGATCAGCAACACGGGCAGCACCAACATTTTGAGACTCATTCCCAAAATGAAGACGATACAGGCAAGCTGGGCGGACGTTATCCTTTTTTCGGTTGTGACCATAGGAGCCTCCTTTTGTTGGGCGATCCGATAACCTGCGGACGCTTCGTGAGCGAATATAACTGCGCACGCACCAATCCGTCGCCCAAATCGCTACGGATCAGCGGCGCAAAGGGCGCGAGGTACGGCGTTCCCAAACTGTTTACGGAACTTAAGTAGTGCACGAGCGCCGTACCGGCAAGGATAAGTCCGTACAGTCCGCCGAGTCCGCCGATGACGGCAAACAACATGCGAAGCAAACTGGTGGTTCCCACAAGTCCGGGCACCGTATAGAGGGCGATAGAAGAAAGCGCCACCACCATCACGCCCGGCGACGAAATAATCCCCGCCTTCACCGCCGTATCGCCCAATACCAGCGCGCCTACGATACTCATCGCCGTTCCCACGCTTTTGGGCATTCGGATACTCGCCTCGCGGATAATTTCAAACAACATCAAGATCACCAGTATTTCCCATATCGGCGGAAGCGGGATACCTTTCAGCGCGTTGAGAACGGTAATGAGCAGTTTGAGGGGCACCGCTTCGTAATGATACGTGAGAAGCGCAATGTACAGTCCCGGTAAAAATATGGCAAGCGACAGCGCAATCAATCGCAATACCCGCAAAAAAGTCGCAAAGCCGCTTCGCTCGTAGTAATCCTCTCCCGAATGAAAATCTTCGATCAACAAGAAAGGTACCGTCAGCACAATGGGCGAACCGTCCACAATCACCGCCACTCTTCCGTCGAGGAGTTTGGACGCTACAACGTCCGGTTTTTCGGCCGTTCCCACCTGCGGAAAAATGGACGCGGGGCGCTCCTCTAAGCAGGGTACCAAGTAGTGACTGTCCGTCACCGCGTCTATCTCCAGACTTTTCAGACGTCGTTGTACTTCCTGCACCAAATCGGGACGAACCACGCCGTCTATATACAATACAGCCACCGTTGTATTGCCTTCGCGTCCCATCCTGCACTTTTTTACCGCCAACTTGCGGGTACGCAACCGTTTTTCCACCAAAGTAATATTGGTCTTGAAATCCTCTACAAATCCCTCCCGCGGACCGCGCACAACGGTTTCGGTAGGCGGTTCGGTCACCGTTCTCTTGTCCCAACTGCGCGCCGTAACGACAATCATTCCGGACACATCGTCCAGAAAGATCACCGCATCGCCGTCGAGAATTGTCTGCGCCGCCCGACTGTCGTCGCCTTCCGTTTTTGCTTCGGCTACGGTCAATATGTTTTCCAACAAAGTCTCCAACCCGTCCGCCTTGCATTTTTCCGCACATGCCATCAAGACGGAACGCAAAATCAGCGCATCCGTCATATCGGGATGAAACAACATGCACGCCCGGCGTTTTCCCACCGTAAAATCGCGGCGAAAAATCGTATCGGGAGTCGCAAACGATTGAAGAACCTTTTCCGCTCTTTGCATATATTCTATTGTGCGAAAAAGCCTCCCCTTTTATGAAGGGAAGGCTTCGTTTTTTTCGCATAAGATTATATCACAGCAAAGGAATGGAGGCAAGATAAAGAATATCCTCACGCTTGTCCGCATCGCCTTCGGCCAATACGAAAGCTTTACATACTACCGTACCGCCCGCCGTGCGTACCAGCTCCTCCAACGCCGCTTCCGATCCACCGGTGGAAATCACGTCGTCTACAATTGCCACCCGTTTTCCTTTCAGAAGTTCGACGTCGTGTGCCGAAAGATACAGACGCTGTTCGTTTTTGGTCGTAATGCTGTGTACCGGAACGGAAATACCGTCCTGCATATACAGCTTCTTCGACTTGCGCGCCACGGCATAAAACGGATGTCCGAGTTCCCGCGCCACGCAATGGGTGAGCTGTAACCCCTTGCTCTCGGCAGTAAGCAACACTTCCGCACGGTCGCCGATCCGCTCGGCCAACGCTTTCCCGCAATGCTCGGTCAAACTTACGTTGCCATGCAAATTGAAAAACGCAATCTTCGGTCCGCTCTCCAATGCAAGCACGGGAAGTTGCTCCACTCTGCCGCAAATGTCTACCGCATGAAACTCTTTCCTCATTCCGTCACTCCCACTGCTTTTGTAACCGTTTGACTATCGGTCGTTGCTTCCGCGAGAGGACGATCTCCCTCTTCCGTCGCTTTGCCGATGTGCAAGGTAAACGTATAATCTTCCGTCGTGTCACGACGTGCCGTCACGGTAAACGTATTGGGCGTTTCGCCCGCTTCCACCGTGATAAGTCCTATCGTATCGACACCTTCAATACGGGCTTGGATATCATCGGCATCAAGCGTAAGCGCATAATTACAATCGTAAACCAGCGTATACACGACTTCCGTATCGGTAGAAGACGTTTCGGTCAGCGTAAGCGCGAGTGTTGCGGGGACAGCCGTTACCGTCAGTTGCACCGTAGCCTTTTTGACGGTACCTGCAAACGGCGCATCGAGCACAATGGCCTCTACCGTAAGGGTTACCGTATATTGCGACTTGCCGCGCGGGGCAACTACCGTAATGGTGCCGTCGTTGCGGTCCGTTACCTGTACGGACGACACGTCGGCCGTAACGCGTATTACCGCGTTTGCATAGTACCCGTCTTGCGTATACGCCACCGTAAACGTTGCGGCGGTTTCGCCCTGCGTCGCTTCGCTCTCCCGCGCTTCGAAACTTCCCAATACGGCAGCGGGCACGGTGATCGTATCGGTAAACGTCTTTTCTATGACGCTCCCTTTCCACATGCCGCTCGTCACCTGATAAGTAACCGTTACGGATGCTTTCCGTTCGGTTGTATCGGGGTGCAACGTATAGCGATTTCCCACAATCGTCACATAAGCCGAATCGGTCGTATAGGCAAGGATTTTTACTGTATCGGAATCGAACGAAGGCGTCAAGGTTCCGCTTGCGGCCTGCAATGCCGTAGGCGCGGGAAGCTCTGCCATGGCGGCGGCAACCGATATAGTCACATTGGCATAATCTTCCGTATCACGCCATGCGGTGCTTCTGCGGTAAACGTAATCCACACGCACCGAAATGCTCTTCACATTTGCGGCAGTGATTGCGTCGTAATCGAGAACAAAGCTTCCGTCCGTTGCCAACGCTATATACGCCGCGCTCGCGGAATTCACGGAATACGTCACCGACTTGACGGTAATGCCGCTGATACTGTTACGGTTATCGGTAATTCTGCCGTTTGCGTAATCGGGAGCAAACGTAAGCGCGCTGGCCACCTGCGGTCCTACCGTGATCTCCGGCGTCGTTCCCGTCAGCACAAATTCATCGTACGGAGCGTCCACGCCGTCTCTCTTCTCCACAATTGCCGTGATACCGATCGTCTGTCCCGTATAAGTAGCATTGTCGCGGTTAAGGACATAAGTTCCGTCCGCATTGACCGTTATATATGCCGAATTACTTGTGTACACGATTTTATCCGATTCGATTTTGTAAAGGCTTGCATTGTCTCCTTCCAACGTAACGGTAATTGTTCCGTCGTCATTGGCTTTGTCGATCGTCACCTTCAAACTCGGCTTTTTCGCCGCTTCCACCGAAATCTCGTAAGAAGCGGTAAACGTCTTGCCGTCGTAGATACTGCCGGCATACTTGCCGCCCGAAACCGTCATGACGATTTGCACCACGGCGGTACCGCCCGCGGTATCGGTGCGCGGCGTGAGCGTCAGCACGTTTCCGACAAACGCCGGTGTTCCCGAAAGCAGATTGTTACCGGAAATCACGTTTACGCTATAGTGCGCAAACTCCGCATCCGCCGCCGTGTAGGTCAATCTGTCGCTGCTTACCTCTACGGAAAGCTCCGGCACGGCCAGCGGCGCGATATACACGTCGAATTCGCCTACAAACGTGATGCCGTTCTGCACAACCGTCACTTTGATGCGCACCGTCTTTTCTGCCGTACCGAAATTGGCGTCGGGAGAAATACGAAGCTTTGCGTTTGCATTGTCTGCCGATACGGTATTGGTATCGAACGATTCGATAGTAAAGGTATTCGCAGTCCCCGAAATTGCCGTAGTGCCCGATTGCAGTTTTCCGCGCAATTCGATTTCCGATCCCGGATTTCCTTCCAACCGCGCACCGGACAGCGTCAACCCGTTGACCGTAATCACTTTGGTCTGTGTATACGTAGCGCCCGCATACGCGCCTTTCACAATCGAAACAGTGGCGGTAATCGTTACGGCGCCGTCATATTGTTTGGCCACAAAGGTATTGCCGTTGATATACCCCGCATCGTCGTCGGAAAGCGCATAGCTGACCACACTGTCGGCCGCCAATGTCGCATTGGGAGCCGTCGCACTGCCTCCCACCCAAGCCGAAAGGGTCACATTGTCGCCGGGCGCCACACGGTCGGCGGAAGAAGTAAAGCGCACGTTGTTGTTGTTTACGGCGCCAGCATACGGCCAAACCGTTATGGTAAACGTACCTTCTATCCGCATATTCGCATAATTGCCGCTGCGTACCGTCGCAGTATACGGCACGTCAAACGTTACGCCGTCGGGACACGAAAGCGGTGCGGAATACAATCCGCCGCTACTCAGCGTGCCTCTCGCGTCGCCGGTATTGAGAATCAATCCGTACGTAATGCTCACATCCGCTTCGGCAATATTCTGATAGGTAAACAACTCGTTCAGATTCTTGTCGGCACTGCCCACCGTCGTCTGATAGTTCGTTGCCGTAACTACCGGAACTTTAGCGGTATTGGTAACCGTAACCGTCACTTTCAACAGCATAGTATATGCGTCATATACGCCGCCCGAAACGGTTGCGCGAATCCATACCGTCACACTGCCGCCCGCAGTATTCGCATTGGCCGCCACGGTGAATTCGGAAGAGTTTGCCGCGCTTTGCGTTACCGTGAGTAATGCGGAGTCGCCCGTCTCGTCGGTATACACGATTTCGTCGTACACAGCCGTGCCCGTCGCTTGTACCGACACCGTATCCGACGCGCCGACGGAAAGCGTAAGCTCGCTTTTATTCATCGCAAATACGGGTTTTACCGCCGTAAGTTCGATATCGATCGGCAATGCTTCGTAAACTTTTCCGTTTACCGTTGCATATACGTAGAAACTGTAATCTCCCGGCTTATCCACGATATACGACACGGTATAATACTTCTTGCCGCCCACCGTTTCAAATCTTGCCGTTCCCGTCTTCGTAAGTCCCGTCGCGCCGCTCACGGTAAACATATCCGTATTCGTAAGCACGCCTTGCACGGAAGTGATATCCACCGCCAACGTAAGAACTTTTTTGCCGCTCGCGGTATTGTAATCGATTGCCGCATCCGCAGCTGTTACCAGCGTATTCCCGTTGATGCCCGCCTGCGTGCCGATATACAGGGCGCTCGAAATTGTGCTCGAGTCCACCACGGTATACGTGTGCGTAACGCTTTTCGTCCAGCCGCCGAACATAGATACCGTCATCGTCACGCTGACTTGCCCGAGCGGTGCGGAAGCCAATCCGGAAACCGTACCGTCGGAGTTCACCGTAAACGCCGCATTGCCGTTACCATCCGTGGCGGTATACGTGAGGCCTACCGTTCCCACCGTGCTCAGCGGTGCAAACAGGAATTTGTAAGCGCTGTCGCCCAACGCTTTATCGAGTAACGTAACGCTTTGCGTGCCTTCCCGCAAATCGAATGCAGGCGTATAGCCGTCGGCAGTCAGAGAGAATGCCGCCGCCGCCCGAAGCACAAGCGCATATTCGGTGCGCACGTTCAACGTCCAAGAAGCCGTAACCTGTATCGT
>CAMUPJ010000054.1 GCA_947090725.1 uncultured Clostridia bacterium | reverse complement strand
AAATCCATTATTGTAGACGGCATCATGCTCTTGTTGGGAGCTCGGTACGATAAAACATTATTGCGGTACGGAGCGGCAAGCGGTTACGTGGAAGGCGTGTTTGAGGCATCCGAACGCGCGCTGGAGGTAATGCGCACATTCGGATGGGAGGAAGAAGATTGTATCATCGTCAACCGAAAATTCACCGCCGACGGAAAAAATGAAATTCATATCAACGGGCGCACTGCCACAACAAGTATGCTCAAACAGCTGACGGCGACGCTTGTGGATATTTACGGTCAGAACGAATATCAATCTTTGACCCGTACAAGCGAACACATGCGAATCTTGGATTATTATATTCGCAACGACAGTAAAGAAGTTCGCGGTCAATATGCGGAAGCATATGCCGAATACCGCGCCGTTATGTCGCAACTCGAAGATATCGGCGTGGGAACGGAACGGGAAAGGGAAATCGATCTGTTGCGCTATCAGATCGAGGAAATCGCACACGCCAATACGACTGCGGAAGAAGAAGACGAACTGTTGGAGCGTCGCAATATTATCACGTCGGCCGAGAAAATTTACGAAGCATTGGGGAATGCCGTACAGTTGCTGGCCGAACAAGAAGACGGGTGCGCCGTTGATATTGTCGGAACTGCGCAAAAAGAAATCGGCAGCATATCCTCGTTGAAGAATATGTACGGGGAGTTTTACGAACGCTTGCAGACGGTTTCGGTAGAGCTTGGCGATATAGCAGACGCACTGCGTGATGAATTGGATTCCTTGCATTTTGATATGAACGAGCTGGACGAATTGGAGAAGCGTTTGGCATTCGTGCGACTGCTGAAGCGTAAATACGGCGCCTATGCGGACATGATGAAATTCTATGACAATGCTCAAAAACGTTTGGAGTATTTGGAAAATGCCGACGCGCATTTCGAATCGTTGCGGAATCGGAAACAATTGTTGCTAAGTAAATTGTATACTTTGGCACAGGAAATACATAATATGCGTGCAAACGGAGCGATCGAGTTTGCGGCAAAGATCAAGACGGAATTACACGATCTCGGCATGGAAAATGCAGACTTTACGGTGGAAATCTCCGAATTTCCCGCGGTCGAAACTTTCGAAGGGACGTTCGGGCCTTCCGGAGCGGATGCGGCGGAATTCTTTCTGTCGCCCAATCCCGGTCAGCCGCTTAAGCCGCTTGTCAAAATTATTTCCGGCGGTGAAATGTCGCGCTTCATGTTGGCACTCAAAGTAATTTCCAATGAATCCGACGATATTCCCACAATGATATTCGACGAGATCGATGCCGGTATCAGTGGTACCACGGGACAAGTCGTTGCACGGAAATTGGCAACGATTTCGCGCAAACATCAAATACTGTGCGTGACACATTTACCGCAAATTGCTTCTATGGCCGACAGTCACTTTTATATATGCAAACATACAAAGGATAATAGCACCGTCACCACGGTAACGGCTTTGGATGAGAAGGGAATGATCGAAGAGATATCCCGTCTCAGCGGAAGTAAAGGAATCAGTGCGCAATCCGATCGCAATGCCGAGACGATGAAACATTGGAGTGACACGTATAAAGCCTCTTTATAATTGATTTGGCAGCCTTTTCCAAACGGAAGAGGCCTTTTTATTCGCATATTCCCACAAAGCGAACGGCAGACTATGTAGCATGACCGGAAATTTTTTGCGCAGAAATTTTGCGATTATCGCGTTCTGTTTATTACTTGCATTTACTGCATATGTTTCTTCGCCGGAAATTCGACCGATATTGGGTGAAGAGACAGGGCGCACAGTATATGTGGGCGGCTTTCCTATAGGACTGGAACTGAGACCGAAGGGAGTCATTGTGGTAGGGCCGGCCCCGGTAGAAACCGAATTGGGAAGTGTACTCGCGCAATCACCGTTGTGCGGCGGAGATATCATAGAAAGTATTGAGGGAAAAGAAATCGACAATGCGGAACAAATTAGCGAGATATTAAAAGCAACGGATGCAATGTCCGTTATGCTGGCGGTACGTCGGGGAAGTGCCCTTTTGCAGATCCGAACGAATCTGATTAAAGAGGACATGACGGGAGAGAAGAAACTCGGATTGCAAATCAAAGAAAGTGTATCGGGCGTCGGAACGGTAACTTATGTGAAAAGCAACGGCGTATTCGGTTGCCTCGGACATCCGATTACCCTGGATAACGGCAACATGGTACCGTGCAAACAAGGATTCGCATATGCCTGCAAAATATTGGGATATAGCCGCGGAATGCGCGGCAAGGCAGGGGAACTGAAGGGGGCTTTCACTAATTCGATGCCGTGCGGTAAGCTGTTCAAAAATTGCAAAAGCGGCATTTTCGGTCAATTCGACCGTATTCCCGATACCGAGCGGGTAGAAGTTGCCTCGCGTCGCGAGGTGATGCCCGGCAAAGCCACAATTTTAACCACGGTAGGAGACAAGAGAGAAGAGTTTTCTATCGAGATCGTGAAAACTTCGGTGCAGAATTCCATATCGGGCAAAAGCATGATTTTGCGAATAACCGACAAACGTCTGCTCTCCACTACAGGCGGAATCGTACAAGGCATGAGCGGTAGCCCCATTATACAAAACGGAAAATTGGTAGGGGCCGTAACCCATGTATTTGTTTCCGATCCGACGAAAGGCTATGGGATTTATGCGGATTGGATGCTTGAAAGTGAATCTATGCGTGACAGAATATAGAGTAATTTGTCATATTTTCTATAATCTGCACGTATGTTAAGGTATGTATAGATTCAGAATTCCCAAAATCAATCCCTATAATTTGTTATATGATTTTCGTGATTTTCTGCGCGGAAATATCCGGAAACTCATTGTCATGACGATCGTACATCTGATAGCGATTATCCTGGGAATCCGTGCGGGACTGTCGGTATATGATGTCGATAATTACTTGCTGTCGCACGCGCCCAATGTATTTTTACTTCTGATAGGGAAACGCAACATATTTGCTTATTTTGTGATCGGGTTATTGATCGATTTGGCGATATTGGCTTTGCTCACGCTCGCTTCGGCCAACTTTCTGCTGGCTTTTACTTGTTATATTCTCCTATTTCTGCGTACATATTTGTTTTGTCTGTATTTATGCTTATATATAATTCTGTTTAAGTTATCGGTTTTCCCTTTTATCTTGTTTTGTCTTATTCCTCTTTATATAGTACGGTCGTTTCTTTTCATTGCTGTGGCGATATGCGCTATGAATTGCGCAAGAGACAGGCGACTGTACGGATCGAATTGCGGAAATTCGATGATGCAATTTGCCCGTAAAATGCTTATACCCTGTATTATGCTTGTCATACTATCGCTAATAGGGGCATTATTATCCTACTTTCTGACGTTAGGTATAATATTCTGACAATATACGTACATTATAAACATTAAACGGAGGATACTACGAATGAAGAAATGGATAATTCTATCGTTATCTTTGTGTTTGGCACTATCCGTATTCGGAGGCGCTGCCGTAATAGCAAATGCCGCTACGGTTTCCGAAACGCAAGAATCGATCTCGATAGAAGCAAAATCGGCGCTTTTGATGGACTATAACACCGGCTCGATTGTTTTCGCAAAAAACGAAAAAGAACATTTGCCCATCGCCAGCATGGTAAAAATCATGACGCTTTTGCTGACCATGGAGGAATTGGAATCGGGAAGACTCCATACCGACGATATGATACGTGCAAGCGAGAATGCCGCGTCTATGGGGGGATCGCAAGCTTTTTTGGATGCGGGGAGTGATTACGCAGTCAACGAACTGATCAAAAGCATTGTCGTCGGATCGGCCAACGATTCCTGTGTCGCTTTGGCGGAACATATCGGCGGAAGTGTGGAAACCTTTGTTATGCGCATGAACGAGCGTGCGAAAAGTCTGGGAATGAACGATACGATTTTTGCGAATTGCACGGGGCTTCCCGGCGGAGAGCAATATTGTTGCGCGCACGATGCGGCGCTCATGACACGCGCATTGATCTCGCATCCGCAGTTTTTCGATTATTCCAAGATTTGGATGTTTGACTTCGCGCATCCGGGCGGTAGAGTTACACAGTTGTCCAACACCAATAAACTGATCCGCGCATACGAAGGTTGCGACGGCGGCAAAACCGGATTTACCAACGAAGCGAAATATTGTCTTTCGGCCACGGCAAAGCGCGGCAACACCAGACTTATCAGTGTGGTATGCGGCGCAGAATCGTCTAAGGTGCGTAATGCGCAGAACGCAAAACTCTTCAACTACGGATTCGCGCACTACGAGACGAAGCAGGTCGTAACGGCGGGAAACCCTTTGGAAGAAGAATACGAAGTCCGGGGCGGTAAAGAAAAATTCGTTCATGCAGTACCCGCACAAAACCAATATGTATTCGTTAAAAAGGGAAGCGAAGCAAATCTTGCCTATCAGGTCGATTTATTACCGCTGGCGGCGCCTGTTCGCCAGGGCGATGTCATCGGAACGCTCAAGGTAATAGACGGAGATGCGGTGGTATGCGAGACGAACCTTGTCAGTGACCGAACGATAGAAAAATACTCCTATATAGATTTGGTGGACGAATTTATTGCCAACTGGTAACAGTATGGATTTTATGAAAAGAGTGACGCTCTAATCGATCGTCGCTCTTTTTTTATATAGCAAAAGAATATCCGCTCGTTTGTAAGTGGATATTCTTTGGGAATTGTTTTTCCGTTAAGACTTTTTAAGCCGTATACGGTATTGGTGCGGGGTAACGTTCTCATACTTCTTAAAAAGCGTAACAAAATAGGGTACACTTTCCAATTTGAGAGTTTCCGCAATTTTTTCGATCGAATAGTTGCTGGTCTCCAGGTATTCTTTTGCGAGTTTGATCAGATAAGTTTGCCTGTCTTTGATAGGCGTTATGCCGAAATACTTTTTATAGCAAATACCGAAATAGGTTTCTGTATATCCCGAGACGCGTGCCATTTCTTTAACGGAATAACGTACGGGATTTTTCATCATTTCGGTTCGGATGTCCGAAAAGAAAGCTTGATTGGAGATGGAAGTAGAACCTTGCGCTTGTGTTTCGGCGTAGGCGGCATCTACCAACCGGATGACTTCGTGCGCTCTTTCGGGAATGCTGCCACGTTTCGTGGGTTCGTAGGGAGTATTTAAGATAAAAGACATGATATCCAGTTTATTGATTATGCTGTCTATTTTTTCTTGTGTACAGGAGAACACTACGTTAAGCGGGACTTTTAGCTTTTTGAAGTACGATTCTTCCACCCAAAATGCCATAAAACTGTTTACAAACGGGACTTTATCGCTTTTGTATGCCTGCAAATGATACGGAGAATAAATTATGATGCTATTCTTCGGGATGTTGAAATAGTTTTTCCCGTCATACGAAAACAGTGCTTTGGACTGAAAAACAATGAGAAGATAGGTATCTCTACGACCTATTTCGGAATAAGCTTCAAAATCCGCACTTTCCGTTTTGTTTATAATGGCAGTGATATTTTTCATTGGGAAATGTCTCCGTATAGTATGTCTGTTATTAGTATACCCAAGCGGGGCGAGGTATGTCAAATAGAAAAAAAGTAATTTGCTATAGAAAAATAGTATTGAATCCGCATTATTGTTACTTTATAATAGACATATCAGTACAACTTATGAGGAGCAACGTATGAAAAAAATAGGTTTGCGGGTGAAACACGATGACGTATTAGGCGAACTTTCGCATAATGTTTTTTCTTCGTTTATAGAGCATATTGGCAGAGCGGTATATAACGGAATTTACCAACCCGCACACGCGTCTGCGGACGAGGACGGGTTCAGAAGAGACGTTATGGAACTTGTGCGCGAATTAAATGTGCCTTATGTAAGATACCCGGGCGGTAATTTCGTATCGGGGTATAATTGGAAGAACGGGATCGGTGAAAAATCCAAGCGTCCTCTATTGCCGGACATTGCCTGGAAGCAAAACGAACCCAATCAAGTGGGCGTAGACGAATTTATGCGTTGGGCCGAAAAAGTCGGTGCACAACCCATAATGGCGGTGAATATGGGTACGGGTACGCCTCAAGAAGCTTTGGAGCTTTTGCAGTACTGCAACGGAACAAGCGGCTATTGGGCGGAAAAGCGCAAAGAAAACGGACACGCAGAACCATACTCGATAAAGTATTGGTGTATAGGAAACGAAATGGACGGCGAGTGGCAAATCGGTCACAAAACCGCGGAAGAATATGCCGCAATTGCGGGCGAAACCGCACGACTCATGAAGTTGTACGATCCTTCGGTTAAGCTGATATTCTGTGGTAGCAGCACATTCGATATGCCTACGTTTCCGGAGTGGGACTGCACGATAGTAGACAAGTGTTTTCCGTATATCGATTACATTTCGTGTCACAATTATTTTTCGTACGACCGCAAAGAAGAAAACATTCCCGCCTTTATGAATTCTTGTCGTGCACTCGATAAGGGGCTTAGCGCCGTGGAAACGACGGTGGAATACGTTAAGGTGAAACGCCGTTGCGATAAAGACATTTTCATAAGTCTGGACGAATTCAACGTTTGGTATAAAGGCGACGGCTCGGACTGGAATAATGTGTGGACAATAGCGCCGTGCCGAGAGGAGACAGTCTATTCGTCTTTGGACGCAACGGTATTGGCGTCGCTTTATGCAGTCATATTCAATCACTGTAAAAATGTTAAAATCGCGTGTTTGGCACAGCTTGTAAACGTAATTGCGCCGATTTTGACGGCGAACGACGGCGGTGCGATAAGGCAGACTATTTTCTACCCGTACAAATATCTTTCTCAACTGGCAAAGGGCAAGGTTTTCGGATACAAAACCGACGGAGAAGATAGTATATATGCATCGGCAATGTCCGACGGCAAAGAGGGGATTTTGCTGTTATGTAATCTTACCGGTGAAATCGTAGAACCGAATATACAGTGGGACGGTTTCGGACAAATGGAAGCGGTGGAGCAAATTTTTATGAACGGTGACCCGAATGTTAAAAACACCGTGGAAAATCCCGATTCGGCGCTTCCCAAAACCGTAAGGCTCTCGCCGGACAAAAGCATAAAGTTGGGCGCATACTCTTGGAATATCATTCTGTACAAAAAAATATAGGAGAATAGGGAAAATGAAAAGATTTTGTTTCATGTTGCTGAGTTGTATGTTTGCATGTATCGCGGCGCTGGGATTTTCGGGATGCGGACATAAACAAAGCGGGCAAGAGGGCGTTACCGACGACAGTCCGGTCACGCTAAGGCTTGCCAACTGGTCGAGTGCCGGTGCGGCGTTGGAACGCGCAGGTACGGAATGTTTTACCAATGCTTTTACCGCAAAGTATCCCAACGTGAGTTTCGAGATCGACATCTTGGATGATTATGCAAATCAATTTCAAACCAATATGGCGGCGGGTAGCAATAAGTATGACGTGTTTCTGGTACCCGACGGATATTTCGGCTCGTGGGTAAATTCGGGTGTTATGCTCGATCTGACCGACAGAGTTGCGGAAAGCACGGTCGTCAATATGGACGACATTTTCGACAACGTTGCCGACCGATATATGTACGATGCAAGTACTTACTCGCTCGGTACGGACGGCATCTATGCTCTGCCCAAAGACGTAGGGCCGTATGTGATGTACTATAACAAGGATCTGTTGCGTGAGCTTACGGCAGGCAATCAGAGTATCTACGACAAATACGAAGAGTACCTTACCGCATCCGACACTTTCGATATAGACGTTGCGCACCAGATGTGGCGCGATATAAAAGCGGCGGACGGTACGATTTATTCGGTGGGCGGCGTGCAGATAGAAGGCCTCGTGTGGTCTAACGGCGGCGACTTTATCGACGTGACCAAAACGCCCGCGGTTGCCACACTGGAGGATGAGGCGGTTGCCGAGGCATATGAACTTTATTTGGAATTGTATAACGAAGGACTCATGCCCAACGGCGCAACGTCTTCCACCGCCGATCCCAATACGTTGTTTATGGCAGGCTCTTGCGCCATGATCATCACCGGAAGATGGGCGGTTACGCAATACCGCACTATATCCGATTTCGAGTGGGACGTCTGTCCCGTACCCGCATTTTCCGCGAATCCCACTTTGAACAGCAGTTCGGGGAGCGTAGGTTTTGCGGTGCATAAAAATTCGCAAAACAGATACTATGCTTGGAAGTTTGTAGAGTTCTGCGCAAGCTTCGAAGGACAGCTTGCGGCCACTCGCGCAGGATTCAATATTCCGTTCTACGATACCGAAGAAGCCGTTGCGGCGCTTAAAGAAGCGGATGCGGGCAAGTTGCCGCAAAACACCGATTGTTTCGTTTCGGCGGCGCGCGAACAGCATAAAAACAGATTGTCGTATTTGTCTTACTCTTTCAGATGGGTGAGCAAAATAGACACGCAGTCGGGTTATATATTCCTTAAAGAAGGCGACAGCGGCTACCAGACGATACGCGAGTTCTTGCAAACCGCCGCAAAAGACGTAAATTCCATATTAAGAGTAGACTGGGAAGAATACACATTCTGAGAAAATCGACGGAGAGCAAATGGAAAAAGTAAAAACAAGAAAACTCAAAAATCACGATGCGTTATGGGGCGCGGCTTTTCTCGCCCCCATAACTGCGGGCATGATACTGTTTGTACTCATTCCCATAGGCTATGCGGTATATCTTTCGTTTACAAAATACGATATGTTTAATGCGCCGGTGTGGCGCGGAATAGCAAACTATCAACGGCTTTTCGATTTGTCGAAAGAAACGCAGTTTTGGCTTAGTCTGAAAAATGTTGCGATATTTGCCGTATTGGTTTCGTTATTGAACGTGTTTATCGGTTTGATACTCGCCAACATGCTTAAATCATGCAAAGCGGGCGGCGTATATAAGGTAATTCTGTATTTGCCTACGGTTTGCTCGGTTGTGGCAACTACCGCAATATGGAGTTGGATGTACAATTCCGATTACGGGCCTATCAGTGCATTGCTGCGTTTTGTGGGCATCAACGGATATGAGTTTTTCGCACCGGCGCATGTTATGCCTTCGATGATATTTATGTGCGTGTGGGGCGGGTTCGGCGGAAGTATGTTTCTGTATTTTGCCGCGCTCAAAAATATTCCGAGTTATTTATACGAGGCGGCGTCGATAGACGGTGCGGGGTCTGTGCGAACGTTTTTTAAGATAACCTTTCCCATGGTGTCGCCTACGACGTTTTATTTATTGCTTATAGGCTTGGTAGGGAATTTGCAGGTATACTCGCAGTTCTTGGCAATCGGGTTGGACGGTTACACGCCCGTGCTTGTCATATTCTGTTATGCGGGACACGGCTACGGCACGACCACTTACGGCTATGCTTGCGCAATGGGTGTGTTCTACGGACTGCTTGTAGGCGTAGTTGCTTTTGTGAATTTCAGATTATCGAAGTATTGGACGAATTACGATGTATAGACTGATTATAATTGTGGCAACGGTAGTTGCGGTTTGTGTTGCGTATTTCGCGACCGTGGCGCTGTTGCATAAAAAGGAAGTCACAGACAAGGTAATGCATAGGAGACTTGTAGGCAAGTTTCCGCAAACGGTTTTGTGTTACGTTGTTCTTACGGCCGTCGCGCTCATGATTGTTTTCCCGTTTTTGTATGCACTGTTGCTTAGTTTCAAGACGGGTAGCGACGTATTCGGCACAAACATATTTCCCGAAAAATTCGTTATCCGCAATTACAAAACGGTGCTTAGCGATTCCGATATAAGACTGTTCGGCGGATTGCTAAACTCGATACTGTATGCATTGCCTCCGTGCCTGATCGGCGTTATGACGTCTACTATGGCGGCTTATGCGCTTTCGAGATTGCATTTCAAGGGTAGGGACCAGATTTTTGCGGTGTTGTTTGCTACCATATGTATTCCCGGCGTAATAACGCTTATACCGTCTTATATTATGTTTGCCAAACTTTACGGTTGGGTCGATTCGCCGTTACCGCTTATAATTCCCGGTATGTGCGGAAGCGTTACGGTTATATTCTTTCTCCGCCAGTTTTTGTTGGGCCTTCCCAAAGAGCTCGACGAAGCGGGCATAATAGACGGATTGAGTAAGGGCGGTGTGTTTTTCCGCATTATAATGCCGCTTTCTTGGCCGGCTATGCTCGCACAGTTTTTGCTGGCTTTCAATGCGGGATATAACGACTTCATGGGCCCGTTGTTATACATCGGTTCCAATAAAAGCTTGTATACGGTGCAGCTTACGGTGTACAGTATGGCCTCGGCAAACGTGAAACAAATGGAAAAGATAATGGCGGCGTGTGTTATCACGCTATTACCCAGCATTGTGATGTTCACGTTTGCACAAAAATATTTTTTGGGCAGTTCTATCAGTGTAGAAGGACTGAAAGGATAAAAAAAATTCTCAGGAGGAAAAACGATGAGAAAGAAAGTCAGAATATTTACGGCGGCTTTAATGTGCGTACTTATTGCGCTTACCGCCACGTCGCTTGTGGCATTTGCCGAGTCGGCAGAGGAAAATCCGTCGGAAACCGTTTTGTGTTGGACTGCCGAGTCCAACAATTCGGCAAGCAGTACGTCACATGACGACGGATCGCTAACGGTCAGCACAATAGGAAAAAACAACCCGTTTAATCAGAGCGCATACTTGTATCCGTCGGAATGTGCGCTTAACGGGTATGACGATATTGCTGTCTCGTTCAACCTTAAAGTAAGTGCCGAGACCGGCGGAGATCAACCGCTCACGTTTAATTACGGGATTAAATCTGCCGGACAATTTAATATGACGTTTTATTGGCAGAGCGGAAAGTGGACCAACGCGGTGTGCGGCGGTCAAAATTTTTCCGGCACTACCGCTACCATGAAGCTGTATGCGGGCGCGGATCATGTTTTGACAGAAATCGGGCCGAATACCGCATTTGGCTTTGATACCTTTATCGCAAATTTTGCGGCTTGCGAATGGGCAGCGCTAGCAAACGAAAACGGACACGACTTTACCATACGTGCAACGAAAAAAGCGGACGGAGTGCTTATTCGAATATATTACGACAGCACTACCTGCAACGACGATAAGTTGGTTTATTCGCTTGATCTTGCGGCAAGTACGGCAGACAACATTGAAGACTCATTCTTGGGTGTCAATATTTATGAATCGGAATATACCTTGAGCGCCGCAAACGTATGCAGTTTGGTTAGCGATCCCGTGGGGCCCAATCCCGGCCCGGTAGAACCCGATTCCATTGACCCCGCAGCGTGGAACGGTATCAATGCATCGGAATCCACCGTATTCGATTTCGACGCGTGGGAAACCGATCGAACAATCAAAATTAACGATATAGACGCCACCACCGAGGCTTTCTTCCGTCCGCAAGCGGTTGCTAAGCTCAGTTATTTGTATGGCAACGATGTTAGCGTCGAAAATGATTATGCTGTTTCCGCAACCGTTAAGATAGACTCTATCGGTAATAAATATTCCCCCGAAACGCAGGTCTACTTTTATTGGTATATTGACGGCGGAAATTACTACGGTACCGGCTTCCAATACTACAACCTGTGGAATAATGCATTTGTGTATGCCACAAACGGCGGCGCAGGCTATAACACGATAGCCAAGAACGGAAACGGCCAATATGCCGGCGGTTTGAGCACAAATATCGTCAATACCGCTTTGCCCATGTCGGGACTGTTAAGCGGTACGGCAGGCAGAGAAAGAACTTTTGTATCGGTGTTTTCGGTGATAGAAAACAAAGGGGTATATGCGAGAATCTATCTTAAGGGTAATAACGAAATCGATTTGGAAAACGACGTTCCTATTTATCAGTCGATGATATATACCAACGATACCTCCGATCTTACCGCAGAGAAAGCTTATTTCGGCGTGCGTATTTTCAATGCCGATGCCACCGTTTCCAACATAAGTGTGAGCGCAGTCGCTAAAAACAACGAAGGTCTTGTTGCCGG
>CAMUPJ010000053.1 GCA_947090725.1 uncultured Clostridia bacterium | reverse complement strand
GAAAAACTACGAGCATTACTATTGGGATTGGAACGGCAACGTGGCGTATGCCGACCAGTTGCAGGACGGCGGCGCCACCATGTACGTGAGCTATTACGATATTCTTTCGCGCATACAAACGCGCGGCGCATCCGACGCATTCGGTCGTTTGAAAGAAATTCAGACGTGGTACGAAAAGGTGTCGGCGGCGGCGAAGCAGGAGAACGAGGAAGACCCCGCCGGCGGATACGACGGCAAGAACTTCTATTTGGCGTACTACAGCGAATTGGGTATCAATCTGCAAGGTAACGGTCAGACGGCGGACGACGGTGTGGGCGCGGGCACGCTCGGGCTTGCGTACGAGTTCCTCGAATCCTCTTTGCTGTATGCTGCCGTGCCGTACGGATTTTTCGGACTTTCGGCGCAAAACGGAACGTTGCGTATAGCGCCCGAAATGCCCGATACGCTTTCGTGGTGGAAGATGGAAAACCTTTTGTACCGCGGTGTGCACTACGACCTGACCATTGCCGAAGACGGCGTGCAGATCGACTACGTGCGCGGCGATACCGACGGATTGCAGGTTACCGTGGCGCTTGACGGCAAGGCGGGCAGTAAGGTGTATGTGAACGGCAAAGAGACCGACAGCACGTTCGACGCCGCTACGGGCAAGGTGAGCGTGACGGTGCCGCTCAAGGCGTGCACCGTGCAAGTGAAATAAAAAACATTTTGCGAGGAGACATTATGACGAAATCAATCAAGAAAATCTTGCTCACGCTGTGTTGCGCCGTGCTCGTTTTGGGCGGGGCGTGCACCGCGACGGGTTGCGGCAACAAGGAAGAGGGTGACAAAGCCAAGATCACCGTCGCCATGCTCAGTTCCGAAAAGAAAGCGTTTGAAAAGCTCGAAAAGGCGTACGAGAGCTTGCATACGGACGTGGATATCCGTATCGTTACGTACACCGCATACGAAACGGCGATGACCAACTACGTGAAAAACAACAACTGGCCGGACGTCGTGTGGACGGCGGGCGACCAACACGCCGGGTATTCGGGCGCGGGGCACTTTATGGATCTGAAAACTTTCGATGCCGCCGACGATACCTTCGATTTCGCCGCATCGGGCATTTATCCCGAACTGCTCGACGCCACGCACTATGCGCCCGACGACGACGGATATTGGTTTATGCCGCGCGACTACAACGTACCCATTCTGTTTGTCAATAAAACGCACCTGAGCAAGGCGGGCATCGATTTCGACACGCTCAAAAACAACTGGAACTACGAAACGTTTATCGCCGCGTGCAACACGCTCAAAGCCGCGTATGCCGATGCGAGCAGTAAAGACACCGACAATATCCGCACCGGATTTTTGCCCACGGCATACCCGTGCGAGCTGGACGCGGTGAAAATGTCCAACTTTACGGGCATTCTCCGCTCGTTCGGCGGCAATATGTTCGATACGAGCAAAACCGCGATAGACGAGATCTGCACGTTCGGATCGGCGGCGTCCGTGCAAGCGTACGAAACGTTTTACAATACGTTCTATCGGGGCGGTTTGGTGGATCCCGCCGATACCACCGCCAGTCTGTTCAATCAAAAGAGTGCGGCTTTTTGGTTGGCGGTGCGCCCCGAGGTGGCGAACATTCCCGCCGGTATAGATTATGACTTTTTGCCCAACCCGTTTGCGTACGCGGGCGTGGGGTGCGGCGGTTACGCCATCACGAACAAGGCGGACGGCAAGACGTTCGGCGACAAAAAGATCAGCCAATACGCTTGGGAGTTTCTCAAATACGTGGTGAGCGAGGACGGACAGAACGCGCTCAGCGAAAGCGGTTTGCTGGTGCCGTGCATTACTTCGTTACAGTCTTCGGGCGTATGGACGACGTACGGCAACACAGGCGACGTGCAACGAAACCACCTTGCCTTTACGCAATACGAGGGTACGAAAGTGGGGCTGAACGACGTGAAAGTGTTTGCACCGTCGTACAACACCGCGGTGGACAGAGAGCTTGTGAGCTTGGTGACGTATTGCATTCAATACGACGGCAACGACTTTACAAGCGGCTTTGCCGGTAAAGCCAAAGAAGTAATGGGCAGAATGCGGACGTATAAACTCGCAAAGGCGGAAGAATAAGGAAAATGGCATTGCAATCGAAGCGGCGCAAATTAAAACCGCTGGATAATTTCACAAGCTTTCTGTTTGTGCTGCCCGCCGTGTTGGGCATACTTCTGTTTACGCTGTTGCCGATGGTATCCAGCCTATATTATTCGTTTACCGAATACAACACCATGGTGTCGGCGTCGCCGCAAAAGTGGGTGGGGCTGGCCAACTATAAGGCGATCTTCACCACCGAGTGGCCCAAAGTGGGGCATGCGCTCGGCGTGACCGCGTTGTATTCGCTGATTACCATTCCGTTGTATATGATCATAGGCTTTGCCTTGGCGTTGCCGCTGTTCCGCGAGGCACGCGGCGTGCGCGTATTCCGCACGCTGGTGTATCTGCCGGTGCTTATTCCCATGATCATCAGCGGATATTTGTGGAACGACTTAACGCAAAGCTACGGACACATCAACCAATTGCTCGTGGCGGTTGGGTTGAAGCCGTATGCCTTTTTTACGAGCAACGACACCGCCATGACGGCGTTTATCCTTATGGGACTGTTTACCGTGGGCGGCAATATTGTGTTGTGGGTGGCGCAAATGAAAGCCATACCCGATTCCATGTTCGAGGCGGCAAAGCTGGAAGGCGCGCGCTATCCCACCTTGCTGCTGCGCATTATCATACCCATGTGCACCCCCATGATCTTTTATAACCTGGTTCTTTCGGTGGTCAATTCGTTGCAGACCTATGCTTCCGCCATCGTGGTGCGCACGCACCTAAACGCCGACGCGCTCGACTTTTACGTGGGGCAGGTGTACAGCAAGATCGTGGAAATGAGCGATCTGGGGCTGGGAAGCGCCATGAGCTGGTTGCTGTTTGCCATTATCGCCATTATCGCAGGCGTCACCTTCAAGTTCAACAAATGGGTGTACTACGAGGAGGAGATGTAGCATGACGGCAGTAGTGAAAAGACGCGTCGTACTCGGCGCGAAATACGTGGTTTTATCGGTGGTTTGCCTGCTGTTTCTCTTTCCCATTTTCGTGATGTTTCTGCGCGCTTTTACCGCCGACGACTTTGTGTTTGCTTCCGTCTTTTTTCCCGTGGAATGGAGCATAAGCGGTTTTAGGTACGCCGTGGACGGCGGTGTGTTCCGACTGGTACTCAACACCGTGGCGGTGGCGGCGCTCACGATCGTGGGCACGGCGGTAAGCTCCACGCTGTGCGCGTACGGATTCAGTAAGGTGAAATTCAAGGGGCAAAGCGTTGTGTTCGGCGTGGTGATCGCCACCCTCATGTTGCCCGCCGTGTGCATGCAGTTGCAACTGTATTCGCAATACTTCAACTGGGGCTGGATAGGCACGTGGTTGCCGCTTTGCGTGCCCGCCTTTTTCGGCGGCGGCGCCACCAACATCTTTCTGGTGCGGCAGTACATGAAAAGCGTCCCCAATTCGGTGTGCGAGGCGGCGAAAATAGACGGCGCCAACAAGTTTACGATTTATCTGCGCATTGTTTTGCCCATGTGCATGCCCATTGTCACGTACGTGATGATCATTACCTTTTTAGGGTGCTGGAACGATCTGATGGGGCCGCTTATGTATTTGCAGGCGTCGGGCAGCGAACATTTATACACGCTGTCGTTGGGCATCTACATGAAAAGCCTGGATCCCGAATTCTGGCAGTGGCAGTTCCCCAACGTGCAAATGGCGATAGGACTTCTCATGATGTTGCCGTGCGTCGTTCTGTTTTTCCTCTTCCAGAAAAACCTGATCGACGGCGTTACGATGGGCAGTGTGAAAGGCTGAATCCATACATAGCGGAACGTTTTTGTAGCCGACAGACGATTGTGTTTGTCGGCTTTGTTACTATCGATAGATGCACATGAGAAGGGGACGCATTCGACGCTGGAAATTGTGCAACGAACCGTAGGCGGGTTGACAAGCGCGCAGGGTGTGCGGTATACTTGTTCTATGACACGCGAAATAAGGCTTTCGGCGCGGGGAAAAGTGAATCTCTCGCTCAATATTACGGGTGTGCGGGGCGGAATGCACACGCTCGACAGCATCCTGTGCAGTATCGGATTGTGCGATACCGTGCACGTATCGTTTCGCGACGACGGCAAAATAAACGTACGGTTTGCGTTCCCCGAGGGAATAGAGGTTTCGCCTATTGTGCAAGAGAACTCCGTCACGAAAGCGGTACGGTATTTGCAAACGCTTTGCCCGACTTTGGGCGCCGACGTGACGGTGGAGAAAGGCATTCCGCTTGCGGGCGGTTTGGGCGGGTCGAGCGCCGATGCGGCGGCGGTGATTGCAGGGGCAAAAATGTGCATGCCGCAAAGGTTCGGGGAGAGTCTGTACGGCGGCAGTGTGTGCGTGGGGAGCGACGTGCCCGCCATGTGCGTCGGCGGCAGCGTGCGCTTGCGCGGCGTAGGCGAGCAAATACTTTCCGTCGCCGCGCGTCCGCTTCATTTGGTGATTGCCAATCGCGGCGGGGTATCCAGCAAAGAGGCGTTCGGGCGGTTCGACGAGCTGTATCCCGAGAAAAAATATTGCCCTACCGATACCGAAGCGCTTTTGTCCGCACTTTCCGCGGGGGATTGGGACGGCATCGCAAAAAATACGGGCAACGCGCTCACACAGTCGGCCTTGCGGTTGTGTCCCGACATTGCGGGCACGCTTTCGGCACTGCGGGAGGAAAATGCGCTTGCCGTGTTTATGACCGGTTCGGGCAGTTGTTGTTGCGGATTGTACGCGGACGAAACGTCGGCAAGCGAAGCGGCGGAACGTATTCGCGGGCGCGGCATTTGGGCGGTTTATACGGCGACGCAAAGCAAAGGCGTGACCGAGAAAGAATAATTTTTCGTATAAACGAAAATTTGTAGGTTTGGAATATAGAAAACGTGGCTATCATCGTTGTATCCCTCGCGGGGTGCGACGATTTTTTGTCGTATTCCGAGTATGCGAGCGGGAATAGGAGAAAGTCCGTATGAAAAAAATTTCGGTATGCCTTTTGGTTTTGATGCAAATATTTTGTGTGGCATGCGGCTATACTAACACGGAAGAGGAAACGCGGCTGTTGCGCATACACGTGCGTGCCGATTCCGACTCCGCGTCGGCGCAGGCGGTCAAAAAGGAAGTGGTGTCTGCGATACAGTATTATCTGTCGGGAGAACTGCAAGACGTGCGCGACTACGATACGGCGTATGCTACCGTCAAAGCGCGCACTTCGGCGCTTGCCGCGATTGCAAGCGGTGTGTTGCGCTCGAAGGGGTTCGGGTACGGCGCTACGGCGCGGCTCACGCGCGAATATTTTCCCGCCCGCGTCTACGACGGACGTGTGGTGGAGAGCGGCGAGTACGATGCGCTCATTGTGCGGCTGGGGACCGGCGGCGGCGATAATTGGTGGTGCGTACTTTATCCGCAACTTTGCTACACGGTAACGAGCGAGCAAGAGGGCGTGTACAAATCGCTTATCGCCGAGATTTTGGGCAAATTGTAAGATACGGTTGTTCGTCGGAGAGGTTTGTGCTCCGGCAGGGAGGAAAGATGAACAAAAGAAGAAGTATATGTTTGGTGTTTTTGGCGTTGGTGCTCGCGCTCGGTTCGATGTCTTTGTGCACGATAAAGGCAGACGCGGCCAACATCGTCAAGGGAGATACGAAGGAAAACATTCGTATTGTGCAACAACGTCTCAAAGAATTGGGATATTATACCATCACCGTAGACGGGATATGGGGTCCCAAAACGCTTGCCGGCGTAAAGAATTTTCAGCGTGATTGGGGACTTGTGGTAGACGGCATTGTGGGTGCGCGTACCGAAAAAGCGTTGGGCGTCACGCTCAAGAGCGCTTCGTCCGGATCGTCGTCTACCTCGAATGCCGATCTCAATCTGTTGGCGCGGTGCGTCTACGGAGAAGCGCGCGGCGAGCCGTATGCGGGGCAAGTGGCGGTGGCGGCGGTAGTACTCAACCGCGTGCGCAGTTCCAAATTCCCCAATTCGATCTCGGGCGTAATTTATCAGGCCGGTGCTTTTACGGCAGTCAGCGACGGACAAATCAACCTCAGCCCCAATACGTCGGCCTACAACGCAGCCCGTGATGCGCTCAACGGCTGGGATCCTACCAACGGGTGTCTGTATTACTACAACCCCGCGACGGCTACGAGCAAGTGGATCTGGAGTCTCAAGGTAGAACTGAAGATCGGACGTCATAATTTTGCGAGAGGATAAACCAATGGAACAAAAGAAGCAGAAAACAAGTAAGGGTTGGATTGTGACGAGCGTGTCGCTTATGCTCTTTTCGCTGTGCCTTGTCGTGGCCGTTTCGTTTTCGTTGATGCACAATAGCAAGACGATGCATGCCGTGGAGCGTGGTTACGAACAGAAGCTGTACGATCTCGGCGACAACATGAGCAATATCGAGGTCAATCTCTCTAAGCTGATGATTGCTCCCGAAGGGAAGTATGCAACGATACTTCTGACCGATATTTACAGTGAGGCATTGGCGGCGGAAAAAGCGCTCTCCGATTTGCCTATCGATTGGCACGCCAGCGAGAATGCGGCAAGTTTCCTCAACCAGGTGGCCGACTTCGCGATTTCGTATCAACAGGCGATTGTCAGCGGCCGGGAGGGAAAACAGTTTCGTGAGAATGTAGAGAATATGTATATTGCGGCGCGGCAGTTGGGCGCCGAAGTATCCGATTCGGTATCCTTGGTGGCGCAAAACAAACTGGATATCCGCAAGATTACGGCTGACCGCCCGTTTACCTTCCGTCAGTCCGAGGATACTGTCATGCACAATTCCGTCGAATACCCCGAGCTGATTTACGACGGCCCCTTCTCCGACGGCCGTGCGGACGAGACGTACCGTTGTCTCGAAAATGCCCCAGAAATTTCTCTCAAGGAAGCGAAAGAAATCGCGCTTGCGGCGCTCGGCGAGGATTTCCGTACGGCACGCGTACTCAGTGCCGGAAAGTCGGCGCAAGAGCCGTTGTACGAGCTGACCGTGGCGAGCGACCGCGCGGAAGCGTACCTCTCCGTCAGTCAGCGGGGCGGAAGAGTCGTCAATCTCTCGGTATCGCGGCCGTTCGGTCAGATTATGCTGGGAGAAGAGAGCGCCAAGGCGTGCGCCAAAGCGTTTGCCGCCAAGCTCGGATACGAAGCGGAGCCGGTATGGTATCTGTCGAGCGGCGGCGCGGCCTATGTGAATTTGGCGCCCATCGTAGACGACGTAGTGTTCTATACCGATCTTGTCAAAGTAAAGATCGCTCTGGACAACGGAGAATTGCTGGGATTGGAGGCCAAGAATTACTGTCTCAACCATACCGAACGCGATACGAAGCTTACCATGAACCGTGCCGCCGTTCCCACTCTGCTCGACAGCAATTTGCAGGTTAAGTCGGTGCGCGGCGCGCTGATTCCGTTGGAAAACGGGAAAGAGCGGCTGTGTTACGAAGCGGCCTGCGAATATAAAGGTCTGGACTATTTCGTTTATCTCGATGCGGCAGACGGCGAAACGGTCAAGATTATGCGGGTAGTGGATAACGACCAAGGCAGTCTTGTGATGTAAATTTTTTCGTGCGGAAAAGCGCCCACCGATGCGGGGCGCTTTTTGCATTTCGGAAGAAGGAAAAGGTTTGTTTGGACGCAGCGGGAATACAAATACGCAAACGGGAACAAATTACGGAGAAAGCATGTAATATATTCACATTTTTGCGGTAATTCGCTCTGTGTTTTTTTGCGTGATCTTTTTCTGTTTTCGAAAATTTCTGGGGAAACCGACGAAAAAAGCACCGCAAATCGGTAGTTTATGGCGTCTTTCCGCAGGGAAATCCGATATGGAAAATATTAGCGTTTGAAAAAAATCGGTCTTGCGAAAAATCAAAGAATGTGCTATAACATACGTAAGGTATTATTGAAATTGCATATATAGGAAATGATGATCCCGAGTTATTGTCTTTTTACGTGAATTTCGCATTGCAAGTCGTACTGTACGGGCGACTTAGGAAAGGAGGAAAACGTGAGGAATTTCAAAAAACTTGTCGGAATTGCATTGGTCGTTGCGCTGGTCGTATCGATGGTTTCGTGTAGCGCCCGTGCCGCAGTTCCCGATTCCGCGTCGGTGGGCGGCGCAATGCAACAAACGGGGAGTGTTACGATGGAGGAAGGAGACGATACGGTGACGACGTCGACCGTGGGAAGCGCAGCGGTACAGTCGCAGGAAATGGAAGCATATCTTTTCGTACATTTCATCGGCGAGGGGCAGTACAATCAAGAGCAGATGTATTTCACCGTATCGCTTGACGGAAAAGATTGGCATACGCTCCATAACGGCAAGCCGGTTTTGTGGAGCGCCGTGGGCGAGGAAGGGATACGCGACCCGCATATCGTCCGCTCTCCCGACGGAAACAAATTCTACATAATCGCTACCGATCTTTCGATATACCATCGCGGCATCGAAACGGATAATGCGTGGGGGACTTCGCAGAGCGAAGGCAGTGACAGCCTGATTGTCTGGGAATCGGACGACCTTGTGAACTGGAGTGAGGAGCGAAAAGTAAAAGTTGCGCGCGACAATGCCGGTTGCGTATGGGCGCCCGAGTCCATATACGACCCGGAGAAGAATGCGTATATGGTATTCTGGGCTTCGCCTACACCCAATATACATTGGGCGCACCGCATTTACCGCAGTTACACCACCGATTTCGTGAATTTCACCGCGCCGGAGGTGTATATCGAGCGAGACGGAAGCGTAATAGACACCACCATTATAGAGGATAAGGGAATATATTATCGCTTCACGAAAGACGAGACGAACGGCAGAAAGTACATTTTCATGGAAAAGAGCGACTCGCTGAGCGGAGATTTCGAGGAAGTGTCCACGTATACGCTCAACGGCGGTTCGTACAAATCGGTTACGGGCGTAGAGGGCGCGACGATTTTCAAAATGAACGGCGTGGATAAGTGGTGTCTGTACTTTGACGATTTCGGCGGCAAGGGCTACTATCCGTTTATGACCGACGATTTGTCGGTCGGAAAGTTTACCGAAGAAGGGGGCATCGATTTCCACGGAACGCATATGCGTCACGGAAGCGTGCTTCCCATTACCCGCGCCGAATACGACGCGCTTATCGCGAAGTATGACGGCGAAGAGCCTGCCGAGACGGGAGAGGTTGTGTTCTCGCTGGATTTTGACGGCGGCAATTTGGATACGGCTGTCGGGAGCGCGCAACAAAACGGCACGCTCGGCTACGTAGACGGGGTAAACGGAGGCAAAGCCGTACAGTTCTCGAGCGGCAACTATATCTCGGTAAAGACCGACAAATACGGCAATAATCCCTTGGCGGGACTGCATACGGCTACCGTTTCGTTTGCCGTCAAGCGGTCTTCGGGAAACTCGTGGTGCTTCTATGCCGCACCCGATGACAGTGCGCAGGCGGGAGGACGGGAAAAATATATAGGCGCGTTGGACAGCAGCAACAGAGAAATGTTGTGCGAGCGCTATTATCTCCGCGGAAACCGTCCCGCGTCGGCGGCCGCAAACTTCTCCTCCGAGGTATGGACGCACATTACCATTGTGTATCGGAGAGATACCACCGTACTGTATGTAAACGGCGAAAAGAAGTCTACGGTGGAAAACGGAATCGGCATCCGCAGAATGCTCGGCGCAAGTCCGGTAATTTATCTCGGCAAAGCCAATTGGGGAAGCGGCGAATATGCGACTTGTGCGCTCGACGCCTTCAAGATCCACAACTATGCGCTCGGCGACGCCGCCGTAGCGGATCTTTACAGAGCCGATATGGGCGTTACGGCATAAGGGGGTATGACGATGAAGAAATGGTTGGTTTTACTTGTGTCTCTCTTGCTTGCCGTTTTCGCGTCGCTTACGGCTTGCGGCGACAGAAGCGGGAATCATACGCACACGTATGCTTCGGAATGGTCGTACGACGATACGTATCACTGGCATGCGGCTACCTGCGCGCACGACGGCAAGGAGGGAGACAAAGCGTTGCATGTGTTTACGGTAAAAGAGCGGAAAAAAGCCGATTGCGAATCGGGCGGTTATACGTTGTACGAGTGCGCTTGCGGCTATAGTTACAAAGAGGACGAAACCCCGGCATCGGAGCATAATTATGCGGTTGTGACCGTAGCTCCCACATGCACGGAGGGCGGATACACGCTGCATAAGTGTCTTGTGTGCGGCGACGAATATCGCACCGACGAAACCGAGATGCTCGGACACAATCTTATAGATTATGCGGGAAAATTGCCTACCTGTACCGAAGACGGAAGCGGCGCGTACCAAATCTGCACCCGTTGCGATTATGCGACGGACGGCGAGACGATCGTTTCTTCGGGGCATAAGTTCAGTCCCACGGTATGGGCGTTTGACGAAAATACCCATTGGCATCCGGCAATCTGCGCGCATACGGACGAGAAATACGGGGTCTCGCCGCACAATTTTGCCAACGGCGCCATGTGCGTGTGCGGCTACGTGCATCCTTCGGCCGACCCCGATGCTTTCGAGTTTGCGGTAAGTTCGTCGGGCGGCTATGCGATTACGGGGATTAAGGAATCTGCGACAGTGGATGCAAATCTTATTTTGCCCGCAACCTACAACGGCCAGGCGGTCACGGCGATCGCAGACGCTGCATTCGGCGGCAATACGACGCTTGTGAAAGTGACGGTGCCGTTCAGCATAAAGAGCATCGGAAGAGAAGCTTTCTACGGTTGTTCGTCGCTCGCGACGGTAAACCTCGAGGCAGGTCTCACCGAAATCGGATATACCGCTTTTGCGGGTTGCACGGCTCTTACGGAGATAGAGATTCCCGAGACGGTAAAGACGATACGGTCGTACGCGTTCGAGGGCTGCACGCAGCTTTCCGAGATCGATATTCCTTCTTCCGTGACCGTTCTCGGAGATCAGGTATTCCGCGGTTGCGCGGCGCTCGCGTCGATTGCGATGCCTTCCGGTATTACCGAAATCGGCAACTATACGTTCTACGGGTGTTCGTCGCTTTCTGCGGTGGAAATTCCCTCTACCGTAAAGAATATCGGCGTACAGGCATTTGCCGGTTGCGTCGCGCTCACGTCGGTGCAGATACCGAACGGTGTGGCGTATATAGGCCAAAAGGCGTTTGCCGGCAGCGGACTTACTTCGGTTACTTTACCCGATACCGTTACGAGACTTTCTTCGTATGCGTTCGAAGGTTGCGTTTCGCTTCGCACCGTAGTTCTTTCCCGCGGCCTTACCTTTGCGATAGCCGACTGGTTCTCCGGTTGCAGTGCGATAGAATCGATTTCGTTGCCGTTCGTGGGCGACAACAACGATAAGACGCTGGCTACCGCTACGGTATTCGGATTCATTTTCGGTACGAAGGTACCGAGCGAAGTAACGAAGTTCGACGCGGTCACGCGGGGCGGTAAGACGTACTATATCCCCAAGAGTCTTACCACGGTTACGGTAACGGGCGTGACAAAAGGCGGTACGGTAATTTCGGCGGGCGCATTTGACGGTTGCGCAAGCATCACGAGTATCACCTTAAGCAGCGGTGTCGCGATCGAAGACGGTTGGTTGGGCGATTGCCCGGCAACCGTGACCAAATAAGAGAGGGGGGGGAACAGCAATGAGAACGAAAAGAAATTTTGCGGTCGGCGTTGTGCTTCTTACGGTGGTATGTCTGTTTGCGTTTATGCTGACGGCATGCGGCGGCGACGAAGGACCTGCGCCCGAAGTGAAAGCGCTCACACTGACCGCTTCGGCAGGCGCGACGCTCGGCGTAACGGATAGCGAGCATGTGCTCGGCTATACCGCAACCGAGGGTAGTACCGTAACGGTCTCGGTGAAAAAGGGAGATGCGGATGCGGCGGCTTCCGATTATACGTATACCGCCG
>CAMUPJ010000052.1 GCA_947090725.1 uncultured Clostridia bacterium | reverse complement strand
TGGATTTGCTGGCGTTGGCCGAGAAACGGGCGATAAATTCCTGCAACTCCTTGGCGCGCGCTTCCATTTTTTTGTTTTGCTCTTTGGCCTGACGCGCCAACAACTGACTGGTCTCGTACCAGAAATCGTAGTTGCCCACAAAGAGATTGATCTGTTTGAAATCCACGTCGCAAATATGCGTGCAGACGCGGTTGAGGAAATGGCGGTTGTGCGACACGATGATGACAATGGTGTCCTCGAGTTCCATAAGATAATCTTCCAGCCATTTGACGCTCTTGGCGTCGAGATTGTTGGTCGGCTCGTCAAGCACCAGAATTTCGGGATTGCCGAACAGACTCTGCGCAAGCAGGACTTTTACCTTGAGCTTGGCATCCACGTCCGCCATGAGCGTATCGAACAACGCCGCATCGATTTTCAACCCCGATAAGAGCGTTTCCGCCGCCGATTCCGCTTCGTATCCGTTCATGTCGGCGAATTCCCCTTCGAGCACGGCGGCACGCTCGCCGTCGGCATCCGAAAAGTCGGGCTTGGCGTACAACGCTTCCCGCTCTTTCGCCACCTCCATAAGACGCTTGTGCCCCCACATAACGGTGTCCCGCACCGAATACGCGTCGTAGGCGTTCTGGTTCTGCATCAGCACGCTCATACGCTCGTTTTTGTCGATGGTCACGTCGCCTTTGTTGGGTTCCAGCTCCCCGCTCAGAATGCGCAAAAACGTGGACTTTCCCGCGCCGTTGGCGCCGATAATCCCGTAGCAGTTCCCTTTCGTAAACTTGAGGTTGACGTTTTCAAACAGAACGCGTCCGCCGAATTGCAACGTTACGTTATTTACACTGATCATTTCTCACTCCGTTTCGAAATAGCGGCCCAATTCTATTGCAAATTGAGCCGCTATCGTTCTTTATCGTACGACAATGCGTCCCGCAAAAGCGGAACACCTTTTCCGCACGGCCGCAGAGAAACACTCCCGACCGCAGAGCGGAATTATTCCGCCTTGAAAGGCAGAAGCGCCATAATGCGAGCGCGTTTGATTGCCGTGGAAAGCGCACGCTGATGCTCGGCGCACACACCGCTGGTTCTGCGGGGAATGATCTTTCCCTTTTCGGTGATGTAGCGCTTAAGCTTGGCCACGTCTTTGTAATCGATTTCTTCGGCTTTTTCCACGCAGAATGCGCAAACTTTTTTCTTGGGTGCGCGGCGAACGCGTTTTACCTTCTCTTCGCCGCCTTCGACCTTTTTCTGTTCCATATTTTCGATTTCCTTCTATTTATTTTGTTTTCTTTGCGATCAGAACGGCAAACCGTCGTCTTCTACGGGTTTGAGTTCGCTCGTAAGCTTCTTGGGCGACGCGCCTCTCTCTTCTCGCTGTGCACCGCCGTAATTGCCGCCGTCCGCATTTCCGCTGCCGCTGTTGATGAATTCCACGTCGTCGGCCACCACTTCGGTCGCATACCGCTTGTTGCCGTCTTTGTCGTCGTAACTGCGCGTCTGAATCTGTCCGCAAATCGCCACTTTACGACCTTTGGAAAGATATTTGCCGCAGTTTTCGGCAAGACCGCGCCACGTCACGATATTGATAAAATCCGCTTCGCGCTCCCCGTTGGCATTGGCAAAATTACGGTTGACAGCAATCGAGAAATTGCACACCGATACGCCGGACGGCGTCTGCTTGAGTTCGGGATCACGCGTGAGATTTCCCACCAAAATACATTTGTTCATCTTCGGATTTTCTCCTTATTTACGTACGATCATGCAACGAATGACTTCATCGCTGATCTTCATCTGCCGCTCGATTTCCTGCGGCAAATCGGATTTGGCCGAGAAATTCATAAGCACGTAATACCCTTCGCTCTTGCCGTCGATTTCGTAGGCAAAACGCTTATTGCCCCACTTATTGACGCTCTCCACCTCGCCGCCGTTTGCGGTAACCAGCGCACTGTATTTTTCTACCTGCGCTTCCTTTACCGATTCGTCGAGATTGGCCGCGAGAATGTACAAGATTTCGTACTTGTTCATCGTAGTTACACCTCCTTTTGGTCTCTGACCCCCGCCTCGCGCGGGAGTAAGGAAAGGCTCGGGAAAATCCCAAGCCCATTCATTGTATCATATATTCCGCAACTTCGCAACTGTTTTGCAGAAGATTTTCGTATACAATCCGTCCCCGTGCGCCCTGCGTCTACACTCAGAACCGCACCAACGTCTTCATGTACCGACCGTCGTTTTCCGCCCCGGCGCGCACCGCCTCGCCCACTTCCGAAAACGGAACTTCGCAACGCACCAGACGGCTCACGTCCACCGTGCGCGTCGCCAACAAATTGATCGCCGCGGGAAACATGCGCACACCGTTGTTTACGCCGATTACCTTGAGCTGCTTGTTGAGAATCGCTTCGAACCTGCCGGTAATTTCATCGGCCACGTCCGCCCAGCCTACCATCGCCACGCGTCCGCCGCGCGCCGCATAGTCGAGACTGCGCCCAAACGCCATTTGCGCCATATTGATGAAAGCAACCGTTTCGGCCATTTTTCCGCCCGTGATCGTGAAAATCCGCTTCATCGGATCGCTATCCACACTGTTGATGGTATAATAGATGCCCAATTCTTCGGCGATTGCCAGATTTTCGGCGTCGGTATCGATCAGAATCGGAACCGCCTGGTTATAGATGGCTACCTGCGCCAGTATAATCCCCAACGCATTGGCGCCCACAATCACGATATGCTCGCCTTTTTCGAGATTGAGTTTGTTGACCGTGTTGATCGACAATGCGATATGCTCGGTAAAAACGGCGTCGGAATCTTTGATGCGTTCGGGCAATTTGTACAGAGCGTTGCTCGAGGCCACGATAAAGTCGCTCATAAAACCGTTGTCGTCCACACCGTTGCATATCAGCTTTTCGCATTCGTCGCTGCGTCCCGCATTGCAAGCCGTGCAATTCTTACAATTTACAAACGGATCGATCACCACACGGTCGCCGCGTTGCAACCCGGTCACGTCTTGCCCCACTTCGGTGACCATGCCCACGCACTGCCGTCCGATGATCATCGGCGCCCCGCGAAGAACAAGTTGTCCCCGATACATAAGAATATCGGTCAGACTGATGCCGCTCACCAAAGTTTTAATCTTCGCGCAACCCTCGCCTACACTTTGTATGGGCAATTCATCGAGTGTCAGTTGCTCTTTGTCGTGAATTCTCCAAGCTTTCATGTTTTCCTCTTGCCGCCGCGACGGATTATCGCAGCGAACGCATTTTTATTTTGCGATACTTATGCTACGACTATTCTTCGCCGGCCGGCGGCGTGTCGGACGATGCCGAACGCAGGTTTTTCGCCAAGAGATCGCGAATTTCTTTCAAGAGCGTTTCGGGCGCATTGGCAAGCGCCGCCGCTTGCGCTTCGGCCTGCTTTCTTGCTTCCTCCGCTTTTGCCGCATCGAGTTTTTCTTTCTCTTTGGCAAGAATGGCAGCGTTGATTTCCTTGCGACCGCATCCTTGGGCTTTCATTTCTTTGCGAAGCTGTTTGTACTCCGCTTTATCGTACGTTTTGTATCCGTCCCGCAACTTTTTGCCGCCCGCACGCACATTATTGATGGTTTTGACGATCACGAACAAAACGAACGCCGTAATCAGGAACGTCACCACAGCGGATATTACCGCGCCGAAGTCGAGAATAGCCGATTTCGATACGTCGAGTACTCCTTCCGAATCATATACGGCCCGCAATACGACTTGCAAAGCGCCCGTATCTCCGTTGCCGGGGATCATCGACAGAAGCGGGGTAAGCACGTTGCTCACGATCGCCGTAATAATCGCCGTGAAAGCGCCGCCGATAATGATGCCCACGGCCATGTCCAATACATTGCCCCGCGTGATAAACGCTTTGAATTCTTTGAAAAACTTTTTCAAACGCCTTCTCTCCTTACGAATGATCGGGATTTCCGTATTTTCAAACGAGTATAATTATACCACATATTTTCGTATTTGGCAACAAGATAATCGCGCAAAACCACACGACATTGCGCCTTACGATTTGTGCGTTTTCCGATACCGCAACGGCGTACTTCCCGTCTCTTTGCGGAACATTTCGCAAAGACGCTCCACGCTTTCGTATCCGCATATCGCCGATACGGTGCGCACCGACAAATCGGTATCGGTCAACAATCCCACGGCGGCACGGATCCGCGCGCGCGTCACATATTTGTACGGAGAACATCCCACTTCCGCCGTAAACCGTGCGGTAAAATATCCCCGCGAATACCCCACCGCTTCCGCCAATGCCGAAACGTTGCACGGAAGATAATAATACTTGTCGAGATGACAGCGAACGTCTTGCACAGTAGGCGGCAAAGGCGGTGTATCCGCACGCTCCGCCGCAACACCCGCCACAGCGGCTGTCAGTCGCAACAGGTCGCCTTCTTCCGAATTCGCCTCGATGAGCGTCTCTATACGCGCGCAATTTTCATTGACCGTCTTGCAGTACGCGCCGTCGAACAATTTTGCGGCGCATACGAAGTCCACAAAATAGGTCGCGCTCTCCCCGCTCGTCAACGTGTACAAAACAGAGGGAGCCAAAAGCACGCCTTCGTCGCGGCGCAAGGCAACGGAGTGTCCGTCCGCTTCTATGCGGGCGCCTTCGCCCAGCACCAAACGGTACTCCTCACCCGTTACGGCAATCTGCTTTTTGCCGCAAGCCAGCTTTCCCGCACCGGTGAGTCGAAACACCGAGGTGCCGCTACGGTACGATATGCGGGTTTCCCCCGCGTTGTCTTTGGTTACAATCATCGTCTGTTATTATAACAAACCGCCCGTTCGTTGTCAAACGCAGCGTCTGCACTCCGTCCCTCCCCGACAGACGGCGCGGCGTCACGTTCCCCGCACCGCTCGCTTTCGCTTCCGGCATGATTTCGGATCCTTTGTACACACGAATCAAATCTTGCGCAACAGAAAAGAGTAGCGGCATTCGCTACTCTTTTGCGATTTTTTGTATTTCCGATTTTTTCCCGAACCCGTCGCTATCCGAACGACGCAAGATTATTCGTACAGTTTGCTGACCGGCTGCTCGGCGTAAATCGCCTCGATTGCTTCGGCAAAAATCGGCGCCACCGTAACTTCTTTGATTTTGGCAATACGCTTTTCGGGCGGAAGCTCGATCGTATCGAGTACAAACAACTCGTTGATGGGCGAATTTTCCAAACGCTCCATGGCAGGCCCGGACAATACGGCATGGGTACAGCAAGCGACGACTTGCGTTGCGCCGCCCACTTCGATCAGCGCTTTGGCGCCCTGCGTAATCGTACCGGCGGTATCGATCATATCGTCTACCAACAAGCACTTCTTGCCGCGCACGTCGCCCACGATATTCATAACTTCCATAACGTTGGCTTTGGGACGGCGTTTATCCACAATCGCAAGACTCAGATTGAGCTTTTGCGCCATCTGACGCGCTCTGCCCACACTGCCTACGTCGGGCGATACGACGATCATCTCCTCTTTATCTTTCATAAAGTCTTGCTTTAGGAGCGCACGCGTCAATACGGGAATCCCCAGCAAGTGATCCACGGGAATATCGAAGAATCCCTGAATCTGTGCGGCGTGCAAATCCATAGTCAGCACACGGTCTGCCCCCGCGCTGGTGATAAGATCGGCCACCAGTTTTGCGGTAATGGGATCGCGCGCACGCGCTTTACGATCCTGCCGCGCATATCCGAAATACGGAATTACCGCCGTAATCCGACCGGCGCTCGCTCTTCTGAGCGCGTCGATCATTACGAGCAATTCCATCAGGTTATCGTTTACGGGATACGATGTGGACTGAATGACGAAAACGTCACAACCGCGTACCGTTTCGCCGATATGCACCGAACATTCACCGTCGCTGAACGTACCGACCTCCGCATCGGAGAGTTGCATCTTGAGTTTGTCGGCTATCGCCTGCGCCAATTTGCGGCTTCCGTTCCCTGCGAACAGTTTGATTTTGTTTCCGTGTGCGATCATGGTTCTGTATGTACTCCTTTGGTTTGAATAACGAATTATTGTTGCTCTTTGGGAGCAAACTTATTGCCCTGCCAATCGGGCTTATTGATTTGGCGCGCCCGCGCAATCGCCAACGCACCGCCCGGCACGTCGCTCGTAAGCGTACTGCCTGCCGCTACAAACGCTCCGTCTTCGAGCACCACGGGCGCAATGATATTGCTGTTGCTTCCCACGAACACACGGTTCCCCACTTTGGTACGGAATTTGTCTTTGCCGTCGTAATTGACAAACACCACGCCGCAACCGATATTGCACGCATCGCCCATTTCGCAATCCCCCACATAGGAAAGATGCGAAATTTTGCAACCGGCGCCTACGATGCTTTTTTTGATTTCCACAAAATCGCCGATACGGCAATCGGGACCTATGATACTGTCCGGTCGAATGTAAGCAAACGGCCCCACTTTGGTGCGCTCGCCGATATAACTGCGATAGATACGACTGCTGTTGATTTCCGCACCTTCCCCGATAAGGCCGTCTTCGATCACGTTGGCATACGGGAGTTTCACCCCCGCGCGCAACACCGTCTGCCCTTTGAGAATGTTCTGCGGTCCGATCTCCACGCCGGGCGCAATCACCACGTCGCCTTCCACAAGCGTAGTGCCGAGATCGGTAAACCGCACACCGCGCTCGCAGTGATACCGCAGAATGCGGGTACGCATCACGTCGGATATCAGCGCCAAATTGTGCGGAGAATCGGCGGTAAGGAAATCCTCTTCGGTAAAATAATACGTATTGTCGGTATACAACCGCTCGCAAGACAGCAAAAAACCGGTGCGAAAAACATAGCCCCGGGTCATTTTCACTACGTTCAAATTTCCGTTTTCCAATACGGCTACCGCATCTACGACCGTCTTTTTGGAAATCAGCGGCGTATCGGAATAGAGTACGACGGTATACTTTTTGCTTGCATCGACGTACGGTCGTACCAGTACGGGAAGGGTTACGTCGCCGAGACAGTCTACCGCAACAGTCGGCGCATCGCCCAACGAAAGACGCACCCAATCGAGCATCGTTTTGCCCAAAAGCGGCGTCGCGGCGGTGTCGCCCAAGACGTCGGAATGTACTTTCAGGATAATACCGAAAACGCTGTCCATAACGAAATTATTATATCTCTGCCGTGCCGACTTGTCAAGTGATTTAGTCGCCCAAAAACAACCCTGCGCCACACAACCGTACTATTGCGTGCGCCTGCTTCTTCCCTATCGGACGCACCGCTCTTTCCGCGCCACGACCACGCGCCAAACGCACGCTGCGACAGCATGAAAACGGCACGGCGTTTCGTGCTTCGGATGCTTTTCTACTCCCCCGAACCACATCGTCCCGCGGCAGTATAGCGATCCGCAATGCTATTTCTTTTCGCACAGTGCGATGATTTCCGCCGCCACCGTCGCAAACTCTTTGCTTGCCCGCGAAGAAGGACGGTAAAACACCACCGGTTTACTGTTATCCTGCGCCCACTCGATGGAGCTGTCCAGGCGAATCACTTCCCCGAACACATGCACGCCTTCGAGTCGCCCGAGATCCTCGATTGTCTGCTTGTAGTAGTTCTTGCGCGTATCCACTTTGGTAACCAACACGCCGAGCAAAGAAAGGCTTGCGTTGATACTGCGCACACTCTCCACAAAGTCAAACATATTGGCGAGACCGAACAATCCCCACGGACTGGCTTCCAACGGAACGATGAGATGATCGGCGCACGCAAGAATGTTCATTACGAGGCATCCGAGATTGGGAGGCGCATCGATGAGTATGTAATCGTAATCCCCGCTTGTACGCACTTCTTCCAACGCTCTGCGCAAAATCGTTTCGCGTTGCCACTTCGTGAACAGTTCGTACTCTACGCCCGACATGAGCGTGCTCGACGGCAAGAGATGGATATTTTCGTACGGCGTCTTGCGGATACAAGCCCGCGCAGGCGCATCCTTTACCAAAAGCGTATAGGTATTGTGTTCGCTTTTGGCAAACGCAAACGCCTGCTCTTCATCAAAAAAAGACAGCGTCAGATTGAGTTGCATATCGCCGTCGACGCACAGCACGCGTTTGCCCTGCTTGGCAAGCGCCGCCGCAACCGACGAGCAACTCGTACTCTTTCCGCTGCCGCCTTTGTTATTCGCAAATGCGATCACTTCCGTATTCATAACTTCATTATACCCCGACTTTCGGATAAATGCAAGCGATATTATGCGCACGCAGACAGTCGAGCCATTCTTCCGACGGACACTCGTCGGTCACAATATGCGTAATCTCGTCGTTGTTGCAGATCTTGACCAGCGCCCTTTTATCGAACTTCGTATGATCGATGGCCAATACTTTGCGTTTGGCGGCCGACAACAACGCTTGCTTTATGTACGCATTGACTTCGCTGGAATCGGTAATCCCCGCGGTTTTGTCTATCCCACGGCAAGAGAAGATCGCCGTATCCACATTGTACGAAGAAAACGATTTATTGACCTGTGCGCCGGTCAGCGACAGCGTGCCGACTTTGAGCGTACCGCCGGTGGAAATCACGTGAAAATCCTGTACGTCGCTCAATTCGATGAGTACCTCCACCGAATTGGTGATAAGCGTGAGATTGTTTTTGTTTTTGAGATATCTCGTCGCAAACACCGACGTAGAGCTGGCGTCTATGATAATCTTTTCGCCGTCCTGCACCATACCGGCAATCAGTTTGCCGATGGCTTGCTTTTCGGCGACGTTGGTATTCTTACGGATGACAAACGGCATCTCCACGTAGTTATCCTCGTTGAGCACGGCGCCGCCGTACGTTTTGACTACGTACCCGTCTTCCGAAAGTTTCTCGAGGTCGCGACGAATCGTCTCTTCGCTCACACCGAACGAGGCGCTCAACTCGCTCACAACTACGCGCTTCTCTCTTTGCAATTGTTCCAAAATCAAATTTCTTCGCTCGATTGCCAGCATACATCTCCCCTTGCTCCGCACGACGGAGTCCGCAATTTTTTTCTGTGAGTATCGGGTGGTGAATGAGATTTCGGGTTTAGATAATCGATCCGATCAGTTTGGCGTCGGGGCGGGCAATCACACTGCTGTCGAGGAGCATACCTTGTTGCTCTGCCGTGCGGCGCGCCCGATCGATTGCGGCCTGCACGGCCGCAACTTCTCCCGTCAGCATGAGATAACTCTTGCCGCACATTCCGCGGGCAAGACGTATTTCGATAAGTTCCACTTCGGCGGTCTTTGCCGCATTGTCGGCCGCCACCAACATAGTCGCCACGTCGTACGTTTCCAAAATTCCCAACGCTTGCAGGCTTTTGACCTCGGCGGTACCGTAGATGGCATGAAACAAACCCTCGTGCGGATTACCGAGCACGAATCCGCCGATATACTGTTCGCCGTAATTGTTCGCCGCCACGTCGAGCGCCGCACGTACCGCACTGAGCTCGCCCGTCAGAATAATAATATATTTGCCGGGGCAAACCGTAGCCGCTTCGATAATATCGACGTCGGCCGCCTTGAGCATTGCGTCCGCCGCCGTCACACCCGTCGAAACCGTCTTATATTCCGCTACCGCGATTGCTTTTGCCATTTTCGATATCCTCTGTTTGGACTATTTTCTCGCACGGGAATCCGCCCGTACGATACGTATTTTGTATGTTTATCTATGCGCATATGCGCAACCGATTTATTCGGCGGAGATCACAATCTCCTTGCCCACCAATTTCACCACGCCGTCGATGGAAGCATGCAACGCAACCCCCAATCCTTTTCCCGCATCGGCTATCTTTTGCCCTTTATGCACCCTGTCGCCCGCCTGCACCGTCGGTACGCACGGAGCGCCGATATGCATGGAAAGCGGAAGCCGCACTTTACGCGTCGTCATATCCCCGCTAAGCGGCGTAGACACGCGGTATTTATTGAGTCCGAGACGTGCCGCCAAACGCTCTACGGGAACCTTTCTTGCCATACGCGCCATCGGTACGGGCGCAGGCTCTCGCGGTTCGGGTTTGATACCGGCGGCACGGATCTGCTGTTTTGCCACCGAAAGCAGAACGCGCGGAGAAAGTCCCTGCATGCACGAATACGCCTCGCACAGTCCGCAACCCGAGCAATACTGCGCATTGAGATAGGCGTCGGTATCGGACAGACTGCGATTGGCTACGGCCAACATAAACCGAGACGGATCGATCGGATGCCCCAGCAAATGGCGCGGACACAAATCGGTACACATATGACACTGACAACATGCGCTTTGCGCGCGGTGTGCGTCGATCATCGGTTTACGTAATTTGGATTGCACTACCGCGTGATCGGCAGGCAAAACGAGAATTGCATTGGTGGTCTTTGTCACCACGTCGGACGCCGTAACAAGCTTACCCATCATGGCGCCGCCCGAAACAAATTTCGGATTCTCCACGGTAGCGCCGCCGCAATGTGCGATCAACTCTTCCACCGTGGTTCCCAGTGGTACGCGAACGGTTTGCGGATGCCGCACTTCGCAGGTGACGGTCACCAACTTGCTCGTGACCGGCAAATTCTCATGCAGCGCAAGATACGCATTGTAGAGCGTTTCCACATTAAAAACAATCACGCCCTGCGAGATCGGAAGCGCGCCCGGCGCCACCACTCTTCCGGTCACTTCGTAGATAAGCACCACTTCGTCGCCGGCAGGATATACTTCGCCCAGCGTCTTGATTTCCACGGTATCGAAATTCTTCACGACGGGAGCCAGTGCTTCCAGCGTCTGCACATAGGCGCTCTTGATACCGATTATGCACCGCTTTACCCCGAGCGCTTCACCGATTTCCGAAAACGCGGTGAGAATCTCCACACTCTTATCGGCCAACAGTTGGCGGTGCAACGAAAGAAGCGGTTCGCATTCGGCACAATTCAGAATAAGCGTGTCCGCCCCGGCATTCAATTTACCGTACGCGGGAAATCCCGCGCCGCCCGCACCCACGATGCCCGATGTCTGTAAAATTGTCTTGATTTCGTCTATACGCATCTTTTCTCTTCGGCTTTTGCAAAAGCCTTACAAAACCTACGCCTTGTATGTCGGCCGCAAGATAGAAAAAGCGGCAAACCACGTGCAGAAGCGACAACCGCCGAACACCGCATTTCCGCGCATAACGCGCGGATCGGGTGCGAAACCGGATGCAGTTCGCCATACGTACGCAGTATGCCGCTTACATTATTCGAGATTACTACCGTCGTCGATAATTCCCACAATCGCCGCATCGATGGGCGCCGACGGAACGTCTACGCGCGCCGCGCTACCCGTTGTCACCAGCACATATTCGCCGATGCCCGCGCCCACACGGTCCACCGCCACGATACGGTTGTCGATTTTCAAACTGGGGACGGGTTCCACAATCATAAACTTGCTACCCGTCAGATTTTCGCATTTTCGTGTGGATACCACGCTACCCACCACTTTTCCGATAATCATACCGCACCTCTGTCGTTGATGATTACGGCCAACGTGCCGCACGATATTTTGGAAGCGTTCGCTTCATCGGTATCGATGTGCATCTCCAGCGTAAAACTGTCGTCTACGCGAATCTGCACATTGTGGAAGATGGTACCCCGTTCGTTTTCCACGCCGACCGACACCACGTCGCCGTCTTTTACGCCGGCGGCCTCCGCATCGGCAGGCGCCATATGGATATGACGCTTGGCAATAATGCAGCCCTCGTTGAGATACACCGCTCCTTTGGGTCCCACAATCGCAATGGGCGAACTGCCTTTGAGATTGCCCGACTCGCGAATGGGGGCTTTGATGCCCAACTTGATCGCATCGGTAGCGGAAATTTCCACCTGGCTCTGCTTACGCACCGGACCGAGAACACGTACGTTCTCGATGGCACGAAGCTTGAGTCCCACAATGGTGACCGTCTCGTTGGCGGCAAACTGCCCGCCCATCAATTCTTTCTTTTTGGTGAGCGTGTACCCTTTTCCGAATAACGTCTCTACGTCGGCCTGCGTCAGATGTACGTGACGAGCGCTTACGCCGA
>CAMUPJ010000051.1 GCA_947090725.1 uncultured Clostridia bacterium | reverse complement strand
CTTCCTCAAAACAATCTCTGACTGTTTCAATTCCAAATTGACTGTTGTTCTTTTTTACTTTGTGTTTTACTTCAATTTTGCTTTCTTTTCTATTCCCTTTTCAATGTGCATCCCGCCGCCCTCAAACGGACAGCTTATTTATATTATCATATCTATTTCCCTTTGTCAACTCTTTTTCTTTACTTTTTCATCCCTTTTTTTATTTGTTTTTCCTTTCTTCGCATACAAAACCGTATTCCCGCAAAATCGCATTCAGACTAAGCAACCCTTTGGAAAAAAAGTTTTCGGACGATTTCTCCGAAAGCTTTTATATTCCGAGAGCTTTTATATTAAGTATTGACACTCTCCACCCGCGTATGATAAAATTGTAAATAAAAGGAGGGTATATTATATGAACAAAAAATTTGTCTCTGCCGTTATTGCCGTTGTACTCGGAATGTCGGTGTTCGTAATGATATCTTCGACGGTTTCGCTCATCTTCGATGCGATTCTGTCACACGATGTTACATACCATGCGTCGGTTTTCCAAAGCATGAAAGATATGCTTTCCTATGTCCGCAACTCGACAATCGGCATCGTTGTCTTTTCGGCGGCCGCGCTCGCTTCTTATTGTTTTACCTATTATACAAAAGCAAAAAAAGTTTTCGGTTGTATTTCCGCGGGGTTGAGCCTTGCTTTGGCGACATTCTGTATCGCCTTCGTATTCGACCTGCGCAGACTCGCGCTGGATAGCGTTTCCCCCCAACTCTATGAGGCGGCTACGGCTTATTTCAGCGAACCCATAATTTTAGCGATTGCCGCGCTTTTGCTGTGCGCTTACTTCACGGTCATTACGGTAAAGGCGTTTGCCGCCAAAACGAAAACGGCAAGCGAAGTCGTGCCCGAGGCGCAGGAGGAAGAGCGTAATGAAGCGAATTAAAATTTTACTTTCCGCACTACTTTCGGTTATTTCCGTGCTTTCTGTTTTGCGTTGTCCGGTTGTGCGAACCGGAAGGGCGAATATGTTCCGGACAGTTTGGAATACAGTTATAACATTCATACATCCTTAAACCAAATAGGCATCCAATGCTCCTTTGAAGTTACTACGCCGGATCGGGTAAACTACACGGTTGAATTCAATATCACCGTTTATCATAACAATACCGAGATATACGCTAATAAGGAAACGAAAACACTCTCGCCGAGCCAAGATGCCACGACAACCGTCAGCACGTATTTTAACATCAACCACACTGTCGAAAAAATTTATGAGAAAAGATTAACGTTGAAAATCACCGACGTTACCGTAATGCCGAAGGAACAAGACGACGAATACCAAAGCTACGCAATCGGATTCGGCACGGCAGGCGGCGCGGTATTGCTCGCCTGTATTGTGCTCTTTGTCGTACTGAAAGCAAAAGAGAAAAAGTAAAGCGGTACTGTTTTTTATATAACCGACGACGACTGTTGCCAATGCACCGGCGTCGCCATGCGTCCCGTGTGGTACCCCTCGATAAGGCGTACCAACATGTCGCTTAAGTACTCTACCGTAAAGCCGCCCACTTCCGGTTCTTCGTGCGCATTGCCTATGCCCGAATCGTCGGTAAGGAACGTGTACGTGCCTCCGGTAAGAATAGCCGCGCTGCGCATAATATACTGCCCGAGCGTATCCAGCCCGCTCGCCGCTACGGGAATGATGCGGATTCCCTTCGCCGCCGCGGTTTTTACGGCTTGCGCAAAGCGGTTTTGATACGCACGGCTGTCGTGATACGGCGCATCCAATACATGAAACAGTAATTTGGTGCTTGTGCCGCTACGCCACTGCATATTTACCGCCTCCGAAAGCGCCGTATCTACCGCTTCCGGATAATCTCCGCCGCCCGCCGAAGACTGCTTATTGAGATTGCGCACTACGTTCGTCAGGCCGTCTTGCTCGGTCACGTTGACAAAGTCGAAAGAACGCGTCACATAATCATCGCCCTCGTCGCGGTAAAAGAGTAGCGCCAAATGGATCTGCACACTCTTTCCTTCCGTTACTCTGCGGATGACGCCTTCGATCTCTTTTTTGAGAAAGGACAACTCGTCGCCCATCGAGCCCGTGGTATCTACCACAAAAGCAATTTCCATCTCGTCCGCTTTGGGCGCGTAGCCGGCTATTTCCAGCGTGGTCTTCCCCTCTTGCGAAACGGGCGTGCGCACCGAATAAGGCCCGCTGTTCGCTTCCACCGAAGTAGCGCCTTTGCCGAACACATACGCTTTGCCCCACGCATCGGTCACTGCCGTGTACAATACAATATCGTCTTTGTACAGCCGCACGGTGACGCCCGCAACGGGATTACCGCATGTTACCGTCACTTCATGCATATACGAAGTATCCAACTCGCGGGCATTTTCTTCCGCATAGCGCAGGAAAACTCCCTCGTTCGCCTGCTCGTCGCCCTGCGAAAACAGACTGCGCCAATACTCATAGTTGTCGAGATCGCGCCACTCGGCCGAGGTGAGTTGTTTGCGAAGCACGCTTTGTCCCGGAGCGTCGCCGTCCTCCTCGGCGCCGTTCCATTCCGACGGGGCATCCGTGTCCCAACCGCCCATCATATCGCCGCCGTACTTACTGCCGGCCGCTTCACAGCCGGTAAAGGCGAACAGTATGACCGCAACCAGCAAAAGTATCCATACGTTTGTAAATCTTTTCATAAGAAATGCCTCCCTTTTGTATATATAACAATCGGGGAGGCATTTCTGTCCCGCAAAGCGGAAAAAATTTTTTATTTTATTCCTGCGCGGGCTTCTCGGCTTTCTCTATCGCGCTCTGCACAAACGCTTTTATCTTTGCGTACGTGTCGTACTTATCCGTTTCGTTGACAAGTTCATGACGCGCGCCCGGTATAAGCTCGAGCTGTGGCCGAAGCCCGAACTTTTCGTATCGCCTGTATAGCTTACGCACCAGTTTTCCGTATCCGCCCACGCCGTCGGCGTCGCCGGAAATAATCAGGAGCGGCAAATCCTTGCGGATATTTTCGCCCTTATCCGCGGCAATCGCTTGCATACCGCCGAAGAAATAATAGTAGAATCCGTTACTGCACGTGAAGTTGCACTGCGGATCGGTGTTGAACTTGCCCACTTCGGCATGGTCGCGACACAACCAACCGCCCATGCCGTCTTTGATCTTTTTGTCGTACTTGACGAATGTCTGCTTGGCAAAAAACTTGCCCTTTTCGTCTTTTTGCCCTTTCTTCAATTTCTTTGCCGCTATCTTGCGCCCCATGTTCACAATAAAGCCTTCCATCGCCGCCGACCCCATCAGGATACATCCGGCGATTTTATCGGTGCCGAGCGTGAGATACCTTTGGGTGAGAAAGGAGCCGTAGCTGTGCCCCATGACTACCACGGGAAGCTTATACCGCTCCCGCACCAGGTCGGTAATTCCCTTTTCGTCCGCCACCGTCTTTTCGAAAAGATCCCCCTCGCCGGCCAATCCCAACGCGTCGGGATCGGTGTCGCCGTGGGCACGGTGATCGTCTCCCACCACGATCCATCCGTCCGTATTCAGATAGCGAGCAAACTCGTCGTAACGCGATATGTGCTCGGCCATACCGTGAATAAGTTGTACCACACCGCGCGGATTCTCCGCTTCGTCCCAGATTTTCAAAGAGATTGCCTTGCCGTCTTCTGCCGTAAACGTTTCGGTTTTCATGTCGAAAAATGTCCTCCGCTTTTCATATTTTTACGATATTTTTATACTCGGATAAGCATATACTAAGTATACCCAATACAATCGGAGTTGTCAATATGAATACGATTATTCTTACCGGAGGAGGCACGGCGGGACACATCACTCCCAATCTTGCGCTTCTTCCGTATCTGGAAGGGTACGAAGTACACTATTGCGGGGAAGCGGGCGGCATGGAAGAAAAGATGCTGGCGGCCTACCCCAAAGTGCAATTTCACGCTTTGCCGTGCATCAAATTCCGTCGCGCGCTTTCCCCTGCCAACTGCAAAATCCCCTTTGTCTTGCACCGCGGCATCTGCGAAGCCAAAAAACTCATCGACACATTACAGCCCCGCGTGGTATTCAGCAAAGGAGGCTATGCGGCGCTCCCCATGGCCATGGCGGCTTCCAAACGCAAAGTCCCCCTTATCCTACACGAATCGGACGTAAGTATGGGACTTTCCAATCGTCTGGTTGCCAAAAAATGCCGCTATGTGTGCACGTCTTTCCCCGCTTTGGCCGCGCAGTACGGCAACGGAATCTTCACGGGGCTACCCATACGACGCGAACTGTACGAGGGAAGCGCCGAACGCATTGTGCGCAAATTCGGTTTCGCACAAGACGGCAAACCCAATCTGTTCGTCTTCGGCGGCAGTCAGGGCGCGCTGACGATCAACCGCGTGCTGGAGAGCGCCCTCGACGAATTGTGCGCACGCTTTCATGTACTGCACATTGCCGGCAAACATGCGTTCGACGGCAAACACATCAACTACCGTCGTCTCGAATTCTGCGACACCATGGCCGACTGCTATGCCTGGGCGGATTACATTATCTGCCGCGCGGGGGCCGGAACGCTTGCCGAGGTGACGGCGCTGCGAAAGCCTGCGCTTGTCATTCCGCTCCCCAAAAGCGACACCAGCCGCGGCGACCAGCAACAAAACGCCGCATACTATCAGGGACTGGGCATGATCGAAGTTCTGCCGCAGGAAAAGCTGACCGAAGAATCGCTGATCGCCGCAGTCTCCGCACTGCCGCAAAAGCGGAGCAAGCTTATTTCCGCCATGCAGAAAGCATCGGGCAACGACAGCGCCCGCCGCATTGCCGAACTGCTCAACAACTTCCGCCGCTGAAAAAGAAAAACGCCGTTTTGCCGCGTCCGTCCGCGCAAAGGGCGTTTTTGTTTTTTCTCCGTCTTGTTCAGTTTTTCACTTTTCCGAGGGCATACCAAAGTCTGCGAATGCTTTCCGTTTTACCGAACAGCGTCGCCATTTCGGTCGCACCGCCGGGCGTAGAGGCGGCGCCGGTAAGCGCGATGCGGAAAATCCAAAGCACCTGTCCTTTCTTGTATCCCGCACGCTCGGCATACGCATTGAGCGCATCGTGCAGATTGTCCCACTGTTTGTCGGCTACCTCAAGCAATTCGGGCAGAATTTTCGCCGCAAGAGCCGCGTCGGTCTTCCACTTGGCATTGGTGAAAATCGCCGTATCGAAAGCGTCGAACTCTTTTATAAAGGAGGTCAGCTTTTCCACGTCGGTAAACACTTCGGTGCGGGAATGCAACAACGTGCTCAGATATTGCAGGTCTATCCCCTCAAGGTAATCGAGCTTTGCGTAGAAGGGCAACGCATGCGCATGATACGCTTCCTCCGACAACTCTTTGACATACAGCGAATTGAGCCAACGCATTTTGGTTTCGTCGAAAATAGACGCCGACTTACTGATTCCGTCCAAAGAAAAAAGCTGTTCCATTTCGGCAAGCGTCATCTTTTCGCGGTTGTCTTTGGGACTCCAACCGAGCAGAGCGATGTAGTTGACAATCGCGTCTTTGAGGAATCCTTTGGCGATGAAATCTTCGTAGTTGGCGTCGCCGTGCCGTTTGCTCAGTTTTTGGTGTGCGTCGCGCATAATCGGCTGTAAGTGGATATACTGCGGGCGTTCCCATCCCAACGCATCGTACAGCAAATTGTATTTGGGCGTGGAAGAAAGATATTCCACACCGCGGATTACGTGCGTGATCCCCATGAGATGATCGTCGATCACGTTGGCAAAGTTATACGTGGGATATCCGTCCGATTTGATGAGAATGTTATCTTCGAGATCGTTGTAATCCACCTTGATTTCGCCGAACACAAGATCCACATAGCTCGAAACCCCTTGCGCGGGAATATTCTGTCGGATCACGTATTTTTCGCCGGCGGCGATTCTTTTCTCCGCCTCTTCCCGCGAAACGGTATGCAGGCAATGCTTGTCGTATTTGGTGGCGCCGTCCTTGTGCAGTTGCTCGAGGCGCTCTTTGGAGCAAAAACAATAGTACGCGTCGCCGCTCTCTATAAGTTTTTGCGCGTACTGCAAATACATTCCTTTCCGCTCTGTCTGCACGTACGGACCGTAATCGCCGCCCACGTCGGGTCCCTCGTCGTAGACAAGTCCCGTTTCATGCATGGTACGGTATATGAGTTCCACCGCGCCCGGTACGGTACGCTCGAGGTCGGTATCCTCTATGCGAAGAATGAATTTTCCTCCCCCTTTTTTTGCATACAAATACGCATACAGTGCGGTACGCAAACCGCCGACATGCAAGAACCCCGTAGGGCTGGGCGCGAATCTCGTTCTGATCATATACTGTGTCCGTCCTTGACAAAATTCTATATTTTTATTATAATAAATCGGTAAAATAAAAGCAACCGAATTGGACGAGGTAAAATTTATGTTAAACGATTTGAAAGAGCTGATCGCCGTGAAATCGGTAATGGGCGAAGCAAAGGAAGGCGCACCTTTCGGCGAAGGGCCGCGCGCAGCTCTCGATTGCTTTCTGCGCATAGCCGCCGCCTACGGATTGAAAGTACACGACGAAAACGGCTACTGCGGTTGGGCGGAACTCGGAGAAGGCAAAGACATGATCGGCATTTTGGGCCACCTCGACGTAGTACCCGCAGGCGACGGCTGGAGTCACGATCCTTACAGCCTCGTATGCGAAGGCGGTCTTCTCTACGGGCGGGGCGTTGCCGACGACAAGGGGCCTACCGTGGCGGCACTGCACGCGCTCAAACGCCTGAAGGAAAAAAAGATACCGCTTCGGCACCGCATTCGGCTCATTGTGGGCTGTAACGAAGAGAACGGCTCGGAGTGCATCAAGCACTACCGCGCGCATTGCGAAATCCCTACGGCAAGTTTTGTGCCCGATGCGGATTTCCCTATTATCAACAGCGAAAAGGGTATTCTGCACCTGACGCTCCGACTTCCCGCCGACAAGATTTTCGCGGAAAACGTAACGAAACTCCAAGCAGGCGTGCGCCCCAATATCGTACCCGATACTTGCACGGCGGAAGTTCCCCGAGGTTGCGCTTTGTACGAAACCATCTTGTCGCTCGGCCGCGATAATTCTCTGTTCTCGCACCCCCAAGCCTCCACCGTGATCGTAAACGGCGGTATGCGCATAGAAGACTTTGCGGTACATTTCTTTGAGGATAAACTGATTCTCGAAGCGCGCGGCGTGGCAGGACATGCCATGGCGCCCGATAAAGGCGAAAACGCCGCGCAGAAAATGTGCAAGCTTCTCGACGGCTTACTGTGCGGCAAGTCAAAGACGCTCGCTGCGTTGCACAAATATCTGTGCGCCCCCAATCCCGCCGAAGACCTCGGCATCGCGGCGGAAGACAACGTATCGGGCAATCTCACCGTAAACCTCGGCATAGTACGCTTTGTCTCGGGAGACGAACTGCAACTCGTGCTGGATTGCCGACTTCCGGTGTGTGCCGACCATGCGACGGTCGTGAAAACAATCGCCTCCCGCCTGGACGGCGCCCGGATTCACGAAGACCGCTTCTCTCCCAACCTTTACATCCCCGAAGACAGCAAGCTGGTGCGCGCTCTGCTGGAAGCGTACGAAGAAGTCTGCGGCGAAAAGGGGGCCTGCCTGTATTGCGGCGGCGGCACCTACGCGCGCGAACTCCCCAATGCCGTAGCATTCGGTCCCACCTTCCCGGGACTGGAAACCAATATTCACAATATTGACGAATCCTTCCCCGTAGAATTATTCGACAAGTTGCCCGACATTTACGAATCGGCCATTCTCAAACTGGACAAGGCGTTTTAACGGTGTACCCATGAAAAAATGCAAAATAACCGTAATGCGCACGGCGCAGTACGACGACCTCATGGCCCGATACGAAAATCCCCTGTCGCACGCATGCGATATGCGGGAAGGACAAGTGTTTATTGCCAACGGCTGGAACAAACCCGACGGCATGTGCGAAAGCGCCTGGCAAAGCCTGTCTCCTTTCGTGTTGGCGCTCAGCCACGGCGGAGAAAATTTCTACGACGGTTGGATGTGCAATCCGAAATCCGCCATGATCAGTTGCAACGACGGATTCCGTCCCGTAAGCTTTTACATAGAAGCCACGGAAGAAAACGCCGATGCATAAAAAATCTTTCAAAGAAAAAAATAAGTTACAGGATGATAAAAATGAAGGAATTGAATCAAAACACGTTTTCGCAAGCCATCTCGGACAACCTGCCCGTAGTTGTGGACTTTTGGGCGCCTTGGTGCGGGCCTTGCCGCAGTCAAACGCCCATACTCGAACAGTTTGCCGAAAAGTATGCGGGCAAAGTCAAAGTATACAAAGTAAACACCGACGAGAACGGTGATCTGGCCATGCAGTACGGCATCATGAGTATTCCCACCATCATGGTATTCCGTGGCGGCGAACTTTCCGGAAAAGCCGTAGGGGTACAATCCATGAGCAATCTCGCGCAATTGGCGGGACTGTGATTTACTTCTTATAATATTCTTCAAACAGATCGTTGGGCGTACATTCCAAAATATCGCAAATCGCTTTCAGATTCTCGAACTTGATTCCTTTGGTACGATTGTTTACGATATTGTTGAAATTCTGATAGCTCAGCCCCAATTGAATATACAGCCAATATTTGGTTTTTCCCTTTTCTTTCAGTATTTCGTGTATACGTAATTTCATGCACATCCCTCTATATGTAATGTGTGCATTATATAATCAAAAAACATCCGATATATAGATAAGTAAATTATATAATGCGTGCATTATATATAAAGGAGAAGCGTATAAGCCAAGCGCCATCCGCGTATTGAAGCCCCGAAAAAACCAAGCAAGAAGCCCGTCTCGGATCGAGACGAGCTTCTTTTTATGCATTTTGTCGGAAATTGCACCGCATGGGAAACAAACCGACAAAAAATTTCGGGAAAGTCAAACCCTTGTTTGACATCTAACGCTATCTGAGTTCGTCCGTCCCGCCGTTGGGAGGATGACATCTCCGCAAGCGCCCTATGATCCTGGGCACCCCGCGCAACACGCCGTATTTGCGAAGCGCTTGCAACGCATATTCCGAGCATGACGGCGTAAAGACGCAACGCAGGCGCACTTCGTCGGGCGCGGTCGCCTGATACACGAGAATACACCATATGAGGACGGCGCGCATTCGGAGCAAAACATAAAGTCCGAGTGCGCCGAGGCTTACGCCGAGCGAAATGCCGAGACGGTGCCGCGGAAGGGTGAAAAACAATGCGCAAAAGATTCCTGCCGCCACAGCGAGAGGTAACAGAATATTGAGAAGTGCACGCCACACTGAAATATGCGGACGAATCAGATTCTGTCTGCGCATTTCGTCGGCATGCAAAGAGGCCAGCAAGGCATCCACCGCTTCCCCGTATTTGCCGGCATCGAAATAATCCGCCTCGGATATTTCGACCGAAGCGGATTTTTCTTTGTCGTCGGTTTGTCGTTCCGATTCCTGCACGCTTACGCGTCCTTCTCGAACACCAGCATGTAGAACGTCGTCACGATCGTCTGTCTGTTGAACATGCAACCTTTGGTCTGTTGCGTAGTGATCGGCTCCATCGAGTGATACGCCCAACCTTGCGACGCCATATCGCTGATGATCGTCTCAAAAGATTTCACGGCATCCGCCGAACTCCCGCCCTTGTCCACAATCTGCGAAGTGGTAGGCCCTGCAACAAGCTTGTAATACTTCATTTTCCTCTCCTTGATTTACTTTGATAGCGCTATTGTACCACACAATGCGAAATATGTCAACTCTTGTCGAACTATTTGCCGTATTCGGTGGAAAAAATATACAAAAAGGGAGAAACATATTCCACAATACGTTTCTCTCCCTTTCCTTTGCATCCTATAAAAGCCGACGGAATTTGCTTCCTACACCAACTCGATCAACGCCGTTTCGGCACTGTCGCCTCTGCGGAATCCCATCTTGAGCACGCGGGTATATCCGCCCTTCTGCCCGAGATCGGCGGCGCGCTTGGTATACTTGGGAGCATACTCGTTGAAAATTTTCTCTACGAGCGGATGCTGGATATGCGCGGTGCGTTGTTTGAACGCAATCGCCGACTCCTTATCCTGGCGTTGCTCTTGGCGATCGTATACGATGCTCATAATTCTGCGACGGGCAGCCAACTTCTTGGGGCCGTCGTTGACAAGCTCCACTTTGATTTCGCCCTTGTCGGTCTTGCGGGTCTCTACCTTTTTGTAGGTATCGGTGTAGCTGTTGATCGCCATCGTAAGGATTTTATCGGCCATACGGCTGACTTCCTTGGCGCGGTCATACGTGGTTTCGATTTTTCCGTTCCACAACAACTCCGTTACCTGATTTCTCAAGAGCGCCATTCTCTGATCGGTGGGCTTTCCCAGTTTTCTCTGTTCCATTTCTACTGTTACTCCTTAATCGTCGTTGCTTTTGAGGTCAAGTCCGTAGCTACGCAACTTGCCGATAACTTCGTCAAGCGACTTGCGGCCTAAGTTCCGAACCTTAAGCATATCTTCTTCGGTTCTCTTGGTCAGGTCTTCCACCGTATGAATGGCGGCACGCTTGAGACAGTTGTAACTGCGCACCGAAAGGTCCATATCCTCGATGTTCATCTCGAGAACCTTTTGCTGTTTGTCTTCTTCGCGCGAAACGAGGATGTCCATACGCGAAATATCGTCCGACAGATTGACGAAAAGACGAATGTGATCTTCTATGGCTTTCGCCGCCAGGCTCAACACGTCTTTGGCCGACATACTGCCGTCGGTCTTGACTTCGAGAGTCAGTTTGTCGTAGTCGATATTCTGCCCTACGCGGGTTGCTTCCACCGAATAACTCGCCGCCTTAACGGGCGTAAAGATCGAGTCGATGGGAATATACCCTATGGGCTGGCTATCGTCTTTGTGATTGACCGCCACCACATATCCTCTGCCGTGCGCTACGGTCATTTCCATATACAATTTGCCGCCTACGTCCAGCGTGCAAATATACATATCGGGATTGAGGATTTCGATTTCGGGATCGATTTCGATGTCTTTTGCCGTAACGATCCCCGGGGTGTCGCGTTCGATTTTCAATACCTTTTTCAGGGATTTGTCGGAGTAGTTGGCCTTGAGGTTGAGTCCCTTGAGATTCAGTATAATCTCGGCAACATCCTCCTTAACTCCCTTGATGGTGGTAAACTCGTGGCTCGCACCTTCGATACGCACGCCGATGACGGCCGTACCGGGAAGCGCGGAAAGCAATACTCTGCGCAAAGCATTGCCGAGCGTAATGCCATAACCACGCTCGAGAGGTTCTACCGTGAACTTACCCACACGCAAATCGGGGCTTTCATCAAGCGTAATCCGTGGCTTTTCGATTTCCATCATATTCATTCAAATCTCCTTGGTGGCTCTTCGCCACTTAGACTGCATTACTGTTTTTATGATTCCGAAACATACCTATGTCGCCGTACGGCTTAAAGCCGCACGAACGATTGCGGTCATTACTTGGAGTACAACTCGACGATAAGCTGTTCGTTGATATTGAGATCGATATCTTCGCGCTTGGGACTGTCGATAATTTTACCGACGAGCGTCTCGGTATCGAACTCAAGCCATTTGGGCATAACGATACGAGCGCCGCGCAATTCTTTGAAAATCGCGTTGTCTTTCTTGTTTTCGCCGATAGCAATTACGTCGCCGATTTTTACCTGATATGACGGAATGTCCACGCTCTTGCCGTTCACGGTGATATGACCGTGATTGACAATCTGGCGGCACTGCGCGCGACTCGCGCCGATACCCATACGGTATACGACGTTGTCAAGTCTGCGCTCTATAAGGGCAAGCATATTCTCACCCGTTACGCCACGCATACGCTCCGCTTCCTCGTAATAGCTGCGAAACTGCTTTTCGAGGAGTCCGTACGCGCGCTTTGCTTTCTGCTTTTCACGGAGCTGGACGCTGTACTCGCTGGCTTTCTTTCTGCCCATGCCGTGCTGTCCGGGAGGAACGGGGCGACGCTCCATAGCGCATT
>CAMUPJ010000050.1 GCA_947090725.1 uncultured Clostridia bacterium | reverse complement strand
ATTCGGAGGGGACAATTCCCCGTACGCACAGATAAAAGGCAGCGTAGACTTTTTGAACGAGCAGAAAGATGCGGAACTTGTTTTGACGGGGGATGAAGCGAAAATCGAGGCGGAACTGTCGAAGTACGCGTATGATCGCAATCGTCTTTCGATCGTGCATGCCCCCGACGTGGTTACCAACGACGATACGCCCACAGTCGCGATTCGCGCCAAGAAGGAATCGTCTCTTGTGAAAGCATTTGAAATTCTGAAGACGGACGAAAGCGCCGACGCGCTCATCAGCTCGGGAAATACCGGCGCGGTGCTCACCGGAAGCGTGTTGAAGATCGGGCGGATTCCGGGTGTGTTGCGTCCTGCATTATCGCCGCTTTTGCCCACTAAGACAGGCGGGCAAGTGTGCCTTATCGATTGTGGCGCCAATATGGATTGTCGGCCGGAATTTTTGCAACAATTCGCTCTTATGGGCGTGCAGTACATGCGCATGGTGCGCGGTATAGAAAATCCTCGCGTGGGATTGCTTTCCGTGGGCGTTGAAGATCACAAAGGGAATGAATTATCTAAAGAAGTGTTTGCGCGGCTGAAAGAAATGCCGATCAACTTCGTGGGAAATATGGAAGCGCGCGACGCGCTTACGGGAGAGTATGACGTAATCGTATCGGACGGGTTTGCCGGTAACGTACTCTTAAAATCGGTGGAAGGCACGGCGCAGATGGTTATGAGCATGCTCAGGCAGGCGATTATGAGTTCGGGAGCGGCAAAGTTCGGTTCGCTTTTTATGAAAAAGGCATTCCGTAAATTGAAGAACGAAATGGATTACCAGAAGTTGGGGGGCGCACCTTTCCTCGGTGTGGAAAAAGTTGTGGTCAAAGCGCACGGCGCATCCAATCCCGATGCGATTCTTTCGGCGTTGCGTCAGGTAAAAGGAATGGTGCAAGTCGATATTTGCGGCGGCATCCGGGCGGAATTGGAAAAGCTGAAAGCGGCCGAAGCGCCGCAAGAGGCATAATCGCGTGTCTGTAAGATTCGACGCGGCAGAGCGGATAATCGGTTACGGTTTTCAGGATAAAGATTTATTGGCCTGCGCGCTCACGCATTCATCCTATGCCAACGAGCACGGATGTGCCAGCAACGAACGTTTGGAATTTTTGGGAGACGGGATACTGAACTTTCTTGTGGCGGAATCGTTGTATTTTGCGCAAGCGAGCGACGAAGGTGCGCTTACCAAGACACGCGCGCAAATCGTGTCCCGTGCGCCGTTGGCACAAGCGGTGGACAGTATGGGCTTGCTGACATGCTATCGTTTGGGGAACGGGGCGCGGAAAGAGTTCCGTATCGGCGAAAAATTCAAGTCGAATCTTTTCGAGTCGGTGCTCGGCGCCATATATCTTGACGGCGGCATGGATAAAGCGCGGGCATTTGTGACAGAGTATCTGCTGAAAAAGCAGTTTCGGGCGCCCGAAGACAGCAAATCGAAGTTGCAGGAACGATTGGCTGTCTTCGGTCTTGTACCTCGGTATGAGACCGTTTCGCGGGAGAGCGGGTTTGTTTGCAATGTGCATGTGAAAGATCATGTCTATACGGGCTACGGGAAGAGCAAAGCGGCTGCGGAGCAAGCGGCGGCGTGTGAGGCTTTGAAAGATCCGGATATGAATCGGGGAAACAAAGGAAGAAACGATTGATTTTTTCGGGGAAATTTGGTAGAATAAAAAAGTACATACAGCCAAATAAGGATAGTAGCTTTGAAGTTCAAAAAATTGGAAGTAGCCGGCTTTAAGTCTTTTGCGGACAGGCTGGAAGTGAAATTCGGTGCGGGCGTGACGGCAATCGTCGGCCCCAACGGTTGCGGAAAAAGCAATGTAGCCGATTCGATTCGCTGGGTGCTCGGAGAGCAGTCGGCGAAACTTTTGCGTGGTAACACCATGCAAGACGTCATATTTAACGGAACGGAAAACCGTAAGTCTTTATCGTATTGTGAAGTGAATTTGTATTTTGACAATACGGAAAAATTGTTTCCGTCGCTGGATTACGACGAAGTTGTTTTGTCCCGTAAGCTGTACCGTAGCGGAGAGAGTGAGTATTGCCTCAATCGTACGCCGTGCAGACTCAAGGATATTACCGATCTGTTGCGCGACAGCGGCATGGGACGAGAGGGGTATTCCATTATCGGGCAGGGACGTATCGAAGAACTGTTGCGTGCAAAGCCGGAAGACAGGCGGGCAATTTTCGAAGAGGCCGCCGGGATTTCCAAATTCAAAGCGCGCAAACTCGACGCCGAGCGTAAACTCGGACGCACCCGCGAAAATCTTATTCGTATCGACGATATTCTGCATGAAAAAGCGAATTTGCTGGAGCCGCTCACCAAGCAATCGGAAGCGGCGCGTAAATGGCTCGATTTGCGGGACAAGCTCAAGACGCATGAAATCAATATTTATATTCATCAGTATGATTCGGCAAGCCAGGCCAAAGAGGCTATTCAGAATAGACTCAACGGCGTGTGTGAAGAGATAGAGCTTCGGCAGAAAGATTGTGACGAAGCTACCGAAAAATATAATACGGCGATGGAGAATCTCGGCGATGCCGATAAGTCCATCGGCTCTTTGCGCGATGAATTGCTGGAACTTACGGTAGGTATCGAAAAAGCGGCGGGGGAAGTCAAGCTGCTACAGGAGCGGCTCGGATATTTGCATTCCCAAAACGAGCGCTTCAAAACGGAGCAGGCGCAACTCGGAGAAGAGTATACGCAGATCGAGTCGTTTATCGGAATGGGAACCGAACAGATTGCCTCTCTTTCCGCAGAACTTGTTGCGACGCGCGAAGAGGCGGAAAAGCACAATGCGGACTATCTGTCGGTCGTGGATACGTTGGCGCAAAACGAAGGGGAAGTGGAACAAAGTCATCGAACCGTTGTGGAAGCCATGGATAAACTCACCGATATTCGTGCCAATATGTCGCGTCTTTTGGCGGAGCGGGAAGCCTTGCGCACCACAGTGCAAGATTTGGAACGCCGCATTGCCATGTGTATTGAGAAACTTTCGGCAGATGATGCGCAACGCAGTTCTCTCAGGCAGGAAACCGACGCGTACGTAGCACAGAAGAAAGAGATTTCGTTGCAATTGGATGAATTGTATGCGCGTAATAACGAATGTGTAGCCGGTATCAACAAAGCGGCCGGGGCGATAGACGACATCAGTGCGAAATATTATATGGAAAAATCGCGTCATAAGATGCTGGTGGAAATGCAACAGTCTTATGAGGGGTTTGCCTATAGCGTCAAAAAGCTTTTAACCGACAGCAAACAACGGAAGGATATTGCCGATCGTATCGAGGGGGTTGTGGCGTCCTTAATAACCGTGCGGGAGGGGTTCGAGACTGCAATCGAGACCGCACTCGGCAATGCGGTGCAAAACATCGTAACACGGACCGAAGAGGATGCGAAGTACATTATAGAATACTTGAAACAGACCCGTGCCGGTCGGGCGACGTTTTTGCCCATTTCCGCCGTGAAACCCCGTTCTCTCGATTCCGAGTACCGCGCGCTTCTGAACGGAAAAGGTATTTTCGGAGTGGCCACCGAACTGATCGCTTATGACGGTAAATATGCTAACATATTTGCGGGGCTACTGGGCAATACGGTCATTGTGGATAACATGGATACGGCGATTGCTTTGGCGCGTCGCGCACGCTACGGCTTCAAGATTGTCACACAGGACGGCGAGGTTCTCAGTCCGCACGGTTCTATTACCGGCGGTAGCAAAAAGTCGGAATTGACCAACGTATTCGGTTATGAAAAGGAAATCGAGAAATTATCGGCGTCTTTGACGGATATGGACGCGAAACTGCGTACCCTCAATGCCGAGCGCGACGCCAAAGCCGCGACACAGCGCGAAACGGGTGAGAAAATTCGCTCGCTCGGTGATGCGTTGCACAAATTGGAAGTGGAGATTGCAACGCGCACCGAGTCTATCGGAAAGTTGGAATTGTCTTACGAGGACTTAGACAAGCAAAAGCAACTTCTGTCAGAGGAAAAAGAGCGTGCCGAGGGCCGAATCGAAAGCATAACGCACGATCTCGACAGTGTGGAAGAGTTGGAGCAAATCGTACGCGGACGGAAAGACAGCGCCAACGAAAGCAATGAGGAACAGCGGCAGCAATTCGATGCGCTCAGAAAGCGTCGTGACGAATTACACGAGCTTATGACGGGCTCCCGCGTGAAAGTGTCCACGCTGGAAGGTCAATTGCATTCTGCCGACGGAGAACTGGAGCGACTCAAAACCAATCTTTCGACGATATCCGCAAAAATCGAGTATGATGCGGAACAAATTGCCGCAAACGATACTTTGATTGCGGAATTGGATGCGGAAATCAGCGCAACGGTCAATGCCAGCGGAGAAGGCGACAGTAAGCGTGTGCGGGAAATTCGCGCCAAGCTATCCAATCTGGATGATTATAAGCGCGAAGTGCAGGAAACTTTGGCTGCATTTGATGCGAAGCGAATGGAACTCATCAATCGCTTGCAGGAATTGCATGAAAAGAAGAGCCGCGAGGAAATGCAACTCCTCAAAGTGGATACCGATATCGAGCAAATGCAGGAAAAGGTCAAGAACGATTATGATCTTGAGTATGCCGATTGCTTGCCGTTTAAGGAAGAAGGGTATAACGTAAGCGAAGGCCTGGCCGCAGCGGCAAAACTGAACCGACAGATGCACGCTTTGGGGCAAGTCAATCTGGCGTCTATCGAACAATGTCAGCAAGTCTACGAAAGCTATCACGAAATGGATTTGCAGCGCGAGGACCTCGTGAAGGCCGAGGCCGACCTTATCAAGATCATCAACGAATTGAGTGCCGAAATGTTAGGGCGCTTTACCGAACAGTTTGCGCAAATCCGCGTGAACTTCGTGAAAATTTTCAAAGAGCTTTTCGACGGCGGCAATGCGGATTTATTGCTTCTCGATAGCGAGAACCCTTTGGATGCGGGTATCGAAATCGTGGCGCAACCGCCCGAGAAAAAGTTGCAGAGCATTTCGCTTTTGTCGGGTGGGGAAAGGGCGCTTACGGCAATCGCCATACTGTTTGCGATTCTGCGTCTCAAACCCATGCCGTTCTGCGTGCTGGATGAGATCGAGGCTGCGTTGGACGATGCCAACGCAGGGCGTTTTGCCAAATATTTGCGGCGGTTCTCGGAGGAAACGCAGTTTATCGTGATTACGCACCGTAAGCCTACTATGGAATTGGCGGACAGCTTATACGGTGTTACGATGGAAGAAAAGGGCGTCAGTAAAATCGTCTCCGTGAAGTTGAGTGAGGCGATGGCATTTGAAGGAGAACAGTAAGGGGAAACATATGGGATTTTTCGCAAAGCTGAAAGAAAAACTCAGGAAAACTAAGGAAGCCATTGCCTATAAACTGAACAAATTGTTTACGGGCGGTGTGCTGAACGAAGATTTCTACGAGGAATTGGAAATGGCGTTGATATCTTCGGATATCGGCACCGAGACGGTTACGCAACTTATGGATGATTTGCGTGACGTGATCGATGAAAAACATATTCGCGACACTGCTTCCGTCAAAGAAGAGTTGAAAGAATTGATGGTAGAGATTCTCGACCGCAATTGTATGCCCGAATACGAATACCCGCTTGTATTGTTGGTGGCAGGCGTCAACGGTGTGGGGAAAACGACGGCTATCGGAAAATTGGCGAAAAAATTCAAAAGAGCGGGGAAAAGCGTGACCATCGTAGCGGCCGATACTTTCCGCGCCGCCGCGGCAGATCAGCTGACGGTATGGGCGGACCGTGCGGGCGTGCGCATCGTCAAGCATGCCGAGGGCGCCGATCCGGGCGCTGTGGTTTACGATGCGATTGCCAGCGCCAAGAGCAAGAATACGGACGTTCTGTTGATCGATACGGCCGGCAGACTGCACAACAAAAAGAACCTGATGGATGAGCTTAAGAAAATTCATCGGGTAATCGAACGCGAGTATCCCGATTGCATGTATCTCAATTATATCGTGTTGGATGCAACAACCGGACAGAATGCCATTTCGCAGGTGGATGTGTTTAACGAAGCGATCGATATCGACGGAATTATTCTCACGAAGCTGGACGGAACGGCGAAAGGGGGCGTTGTATTGGCGATTGCCGATACATTGCAGGTGCCTGTCGTGTATGTCGGTGTAGGGGAAGGGATCGACGATCTGGAAGATTTCGATTCGCGGGAATTCATTGATGCGATTATCGATTAAAATCGCTTGACAAAGGGAAGAAATGCGGATATACTAATGGGTGTAAAGTAAAATTACTTTACACCCATTACGTATTGCGTCGGTTGAGGACATGAAAGACTTATCGTATCTTACTCTATTGGATATCTACGGTAGCGCGCTTACGCAAAGACAGCGCAGTGTTCTTGCCGACTATTACGAGCGGGATTTTTCCCTTGCCGAGATTGCGGATAACGAGCACGTCAGTCGGCAAGCGGTGCACTTTGCCATAAAGCAGGCGGAAGAAAGTTTGACGGATTTTGAAAGCAAATTCCGTGTGCATGCTTTTATATCGGAATTGCACGGCAGATTGCGGGCATTGAAGACGCATTCCGCGGAAGAAATCGCGTCGGACGTCGCGAAAATCGAAGAGCTCATCGGGAGGTTTTATGGGACTGTTTGGCAGCCTTAGCGAGAAACTGAATCACATATTCAGTAAGATGAAGTCGCGCGGCAAGCTAACCGAATTGGAAATCAAGCAAGCGATGCGCGAAATTCGTGTGGCGCTGTTGGAGGCCGACGTCAATTTCGGCGTCGTAAAGGATTTTATCGCGCGTGTCAGCGAAAAAGCTGTGGGGGAGCAGATTCTCAATAGTCTTACGCCGGGGCAACAGGTCGTCAAGCTTGTCAACGACGAACTTATAGAGCTTATGGGGTCTACCAATGCCAAGCTTGCCGTAGCGTCCAAACCGCCTACCGTTATTATGATGATCGGCTTGCAGGGCGCGGGCAAAACCACCATGTGTGGCAAACTGTCGCAAATGCTTAAAAAGCAAGGCAAAAAGCCTCTTTTGGCGGCATGCGACGTGTATAGACCGGCGGCAATCAATCAATTGAAGGTCGTGGGGAAAAGCGTGAATGCCGACGTGTTCGAACGCGGTACGCAGAATCCCGTAAAAACGGCGAAAGCGGCGGTGGAAGAGGCGCTTAGTCGCGGATGCGATACGTTGATTATCGATACGGCCGGACGTCTTCAGATCAATGAAGAATTGATGACCGAGCTGGAAGATATCAAAAAAGCGGTACAACCGACGGAGATTTTGCTGACGGTAGATGCCATGACGGGGCAGGAAGCGGCCAATGTGGCGACCACGTTTAATGCACGTTTGGACATCACGGGCGTGATTCTGACCAAGTTGGACGGCGATACCCGCGGCGGCGCGGCGCTTTCCATCAAGGCCGTTACGGGTAAGCCGATCAAGTTCTGCGGTACCGGCGAAAAAACGGGCGATATCGAGCCGTTCTATCCCGATCGCATGGCTTCCCGCATTCTCGGAATGGGCGACGTGCTCACACTGATCGAGAAAGCACAATCGGCCGTTACGGAAGAGGAGATGCAAAAGCTCGAAAAGAAACTGCGGGAATCGTCTTTTACACTCGATGACTTTCTGACGCAATTCGAGCAGCTCGGCAAGATGGGGAATTTATCCGAAGTGATGTCGATGATTCCCGGACTTCCCGCCAATATGCGCGTCAGTGAAAAGGATGTGGATGAGGCGCGTATCGAGCGGTTCAAGGCCATCATCAAATCGATGACGATGTATGAGCGCGAGCATCCCGAAGTGATTAAGGCTTCGCGACGCAAACGTATCGCGGCAGGTAGCGGAACTTCGATTCAGGACGTAAATCAGCTTCTCAAACAGTTTGAGCAAACAAAAGAAATGATGAAGATGATGAAGAACGGTAAAATGGGGAAGGCCGGACGGCGCTTTCCGTTTTAGATAAGAAAAACCAACAAAAAGGAGAATATAAACTATGGTAAAAATCAGACTGACCCGTATGGGCGACAAGAAGAGCCCCTTCTACCGCATCATTGTTGCGGATTCGCGTGCTCCCCGCGACGGAAAATTTATCGATATCGTGGGAACCTACAATCCGCTTGTCGAGCCTGCGGAAATCAAGCTCAACGAAGAGAAAGTTAAACATTGGCTTTCGGTCGGCGCACTTCCCACCGATACGGTCAAAGCAATGTTTGTCAACGCAGGAATTATCGAGGGCGGCAAGAAAGCCCCCGCTAAAACAAAAGCCGTAAAGAAAAAGAAAGCGGAATAAGTAGGAGGGATACATGGTAGAACTTGTTCAGTATCTCGTTACGCAAATGGTAACCGATAAAGATGCCGTGCACGTAGCCGAATCGGAAGACGGTATTATTTCGGTTCGCGTTGCCAAGGCGGATATGGGAAAGGTTATCGGGCGTCAAGGCAAAATCGCCAAAGCGATTCGCACGATTGTCAAGGCTGCGTCGGCCGGTTGCGAAAAAACGTATTCCGTAGATATTCTGGAAGTTGAATAAAAGCGTGCAGAGAGGCTGGGAGATCCCATTCTCTCTCTTGTTATACAGAGGTATAGATGGACTATATTACCGTAGGAGAAATCATTAAAGCGCAGGGGATCGGCGGCGAAGTCAAAGTGCGTCCGCTGACCGCCGATATCGAGCGGTTTCGCAAATTGCGCGTTTTGTATGCGGAAGAAAAACCGTACCGTATCATGGGCTTGCGGTTGGATCGGGATTACGCATATATCAAATTGCAAGGGGTCGATACACGCAATGCGGCAGAAGAATTGCGTGGAAAATTTCTGCAAATCGATCGCATAAACGCGGTAGATCTGGAAGAGGACGAGTACTTCATTTCCGATCTGATCGGTTGTGGTATCTTTACGGAAGAGAATATCCTGTTGGGAAAGATTACGGACGTATCGCAAAGCAGCGGTAGTGTGGATGTGATCAGCGCGCGTTCGCCGCAGGGAAAGGAATTTCGCTTTCCGTTTCTCAAACGTATTGTCGTAGGGGTGGACGTAGCGCAGAAACGCTTTGCGGTAATGCGCAAATTATTGGAAGAGGTTTGCGTGTATGACGATTAATGTGTTGACCCTCTTTCCCGAGATGTTTGGTGCGCTCCGATGCAGTGTCATCGGCAAAGCAATCGAAAAAGGCATCGTTTCTCTCAATGTAGTGAATATACGCGATTACAGTCACGATAAACATCTGAAGTGCGACGACTATCCGTACGGTGGGGGTGTCGGGATGGTCATGACGCCGCAACCTATTTTCGATGCGGTACGGGCTGTGGATCCGGAGCACCTGTGTCGTCGGATCTATTTGTCGCCAAAGGGAGAGCGTCTCACCGTCGCGAAGGCGCGTGCGCTTTCCTCGCAGGAGAATTTACTGTTTTGGTGCGGGCATTACGAGGGCGTGGATCAACGCGCGATCGATTTGTGTGCCGACGAAGAATTGTCGATCGGCGATTATGTGCTTACGGGCGGAGAACTTGCGGCCATGGTTTCTATAGATGCATTGTTGCGCTTTGTTCCCGGAGTGCTCGGCAGCGAGTTTTCGGCGGAGGACGAGAGCTTTTCGGCGCCGTCCTTGGAGTATCCGCAGTACACCCGTCCGCGTGTGTTCGAGGGGCTGGAAGTGCCCGAAGTATTGGTAAGCGGACATCACGAAAATGTGGAAAAGTGGCGTCGGGCACAGTCGGAAAAGTTGACGAGAAAGCTTCGACCCGATCTGTTGAAAAGAGAAAATACAGAGACAGAGGAGAAAGCATGATACACTGGTACCCCGGACATATGACAAAGGCAATGCGCATGATAGAGGAAAATCTGCGTCTTGTCGATATTATCGTATACGTCTTGGATGCACGGGCGCCGTACAGTTGTATCAATCCCAATTTTGAAAGCATGATTGCGCGCTTACCCGTCATATATGCCGTAAATAAGGCGGAATTGGGGGATAAGAAGCGCATTGCGGATTGGATCGAATATTTATCGACCGATAAAAGAAGAGCGGTGGCGCTCAGTGCTACGACCTCAAAATCGGCAATGCCGATACTGGGATTGATTCGCACGTTATGCGGCGAAAAAATCGAAAAATATCGCAGTAAAGGCGTGCGGACGACGATAAAATGTATGGTGTTGGGAGTTCCCAATACGGGAAAGTCTACCATTATCAATAACCTTTGCGGAAGCGGAAAGACGGTGACGGGCAATAAGGCCGGTGTTACGCGTGGCAAACAATGGGTGCGGGTCAATGATACCTTGGAAGTGTTGGATACGCCGGGTACGTTGTATCCCAAGCTGAGCGATCAACGGATTGCACGGCGTCTTGCGTATATCGGCAGTATCCGAGACGAAATTTTGGACGGTTATGAACTGGCTTGTTCGCTTGCCGAAGAATTACACAATCTGCATTCCGACTGTCTGGCGTCCCGTTATAAAGTTTCCGCTACCGACGGAGCGGATTATATAGAAGGAATAGCCCGTGCGCGGGGATACTTGCTGCGCGGCGGAGAAGCGGATATCGAGCGTGCCGCGATTGCGCTTATAGACGATTTCCGAAAAGGAAAACTGGGCAATATTACTTTGGATGATGTTTCGGAGTGTATATGAATACGGAAGTAATTTTTGCGCACGATAAAGCGTTCTTGCCGAAGATGGTGGCGGGGATGGACGAAGCGGGACGCGGGCCTCTTGCCGGACCTGTGGTGGCCGCTTGCGTAATTATGCCGCTGGATGCATGTATCGAGGGAATCGACGACAGCAAGAAGCTGAGCGAAAAGAAGCGGGAGGTGCTTTACGAGCAGATTATCCGTGCGGCAATTGCGTACGGCGTGGGGATTGCGGATAATGCGCGGATCGACAAAATCAACATACTGAATGCAACCAAAGAGGCCATGCGCAGTGCATATGCCGCTATGGGTATGCAACCCTCCGTTTTATTGGTGGATGCCGTAACCGGTCTGCATCTTCCGTGTGATTGCCAATCGATTATCAAGGGCGATGCGAAAAGTTATAATATTGCGGCGGCGTCGATTATAGCAAAAGTTACGCGAGACAGAATGATGCGGGAATATGCAACCGATTATCCTGCGTATAATTTCTCCAAAAACAAAGGATACGGTACGGGAGAGCATATTGCCGCTTTGCGTGCGGCAGGAAGTTGTCCTTTGCATCGGACGAGTTTTATCAGGAATTTTGTGTCTGCGGACGGGGAGAAAAACGGTGAAGCGCGATAATAAGCTGAAAGGAAAAACGGGCGAAGAGATTGCCTGCTCGTATCTGAAGCAAAACGGATATGAAATTTTTCACAAAAACTTTGCGACGGAAGTGGGAGAATTGGATATTGTGGTTTCCGATTCCGAAACGCTGATTTTCGTGGAAGTGAAAACGCGACTCGACGATGCGTTCGGTTCTCCCGCCGAAGCGGTAGATTATCGAAAACAGAGAAAAATCAGCGCCGTAGCGGCGCAATACATCAAAAAATTTCGCTATTTCGACGTTCCCGTGCGCTTTGACGTTATCGAAGTATATTTGCGTGATCGAAAAGTTCGGCATATTCGGAATGCATTTGATAGCTATTTGCGCTATTGATCCGATTTATGTGTGGCATACATAGGATAATCGCATAAAAGATACTTTGCGGCGACATAATAGTATCGCCGAAGAAGAAGTTGATGCCGGTGTAAAATTTCGAATTTGCGGTAACGATTGCTTGCAATTGAATGCATTTGGGTGTAAAATAAGTACAGAAAAATCGTAACCGAGGACAGTATGCCGAGAATTCCCGTTACTTGCATGTCGATTAAGTTTCCGAAGGTGGAAATTCGACCGAAACCCGTATTCAATATCGGGCCTATAGAGGTGACCGACACCATGGTCAGTGCTTTTATTACGATGCTTGTACTCGTGATTTTTGCTTTGGTTGTGCGTGTTTTTTTTATACCGCGGTGGCGAAAGGACGACAGTCGGATTTCCGGATTTCGTTTGTTTATCGAGTCGATGGTCAATATGTTTGACAGTTCGGCAAACGAGCAAACGGTCGAATACGGCGGTTTTGTGGGACCGTTTT